>VXME01000153.1 GCA_009861545.1 Acidobacteriota bacterium
CGTCGGCTCGCGCCTACAATTGTCGCATCTGTTTTCTGCGGCGCAGACTCCTAGGTCAATCGGAAGCCACGTTGCCCCGCACACACGGGAACCGCGAGCGGTAGCGGGGTCGGCGACTGGGGCTGCTGGAGTCGGCTTCCGGACTTTGGGCGTGGTGGATCCCTTGATTCGGCGCAGGTGCTACTCTTGGTCGAAAGACCTGCTCGCTCGCAGCCTTGCTGCTGCGTTTCTCGAACCACTCTCCTGGGGGTTTTCGTCGTGCCGGACGATCGTGATCGGTACTTCCGCGACGCTCTTGCCGGCCGAGCGGACATCACGGACTCACATCTTGTTCTCGGAGATCTTCCGGCCCTCGTCGGTGTCTCCGTTCGGTCCGAGGATCATTTCGTCGAACGACTTCGCGACTTCATCGTTACCCGGGGCGGTGGACTTTCCTCGATCGCAACCGAGGCGGCCAGGGCGGAGCCGAGGGCGGTTGACTTCTACACGAACGACTGGCTGCTGTGGATGGCACGGACGCGGTGCGCCCGGTGCGGTTTGCGACGGACACGATCTACGCCGTCGGCGTGATGCTCGTGCGTCCGGGAGCGCCGCACGCGCCGCGCGCAACCGTTACCCGCACTCGAGCGGTCCACTTGGTTCCGGACTCCCGAGCGGTCGTCGGTTGGGACCAGGGCCTCCGTGAGTGGGCCGCCTACCTTGCCGGTGCTCGTGAGCAGGAGCATTCCTGGGTGAACACCTTTCGCGAGTACGCGGAACGGGAGGTGGCCCTCGGATGGCTCCACGAGGAGCCGGATCGGGTCGTCCTTCTCGACGGACCGATCCTGACCCAGAACATGCTCACGCAGCGAGAAGCGCACGATCTGCTTCAGGCTCTCGTTGAGACCGGGAGGGCCATCGGTTTCATCAAGAACCTGTCGGCGAATCCGCTCCTGAGTGCGGTCGGGTACGCCCTTCGGGCGGACGAGTTCTTCCTCTTCGGCAACTGGAGCACCATGCTTGTAGACCGGTTCCAGAAGGGCCAGGAGCATGTCGGCGACTGGATCGAGAAGCATGCCGGGGCGGTCGTGCGCGTCGTGTACAAGGTCGATCGGAAGCCCTTCGGTATCGAGTGTGCGGCGGAGATGGTTCCTCTGGCCCTTGACGTTCTACAGCACGACAACGCCGGGCCGGCGGAGCACGACGTGCCGATGCTGCTCCAGCTTGCGGATCAGCACGTGCGGACGGCTTTCGACGGTCAGAGCTCACGTGAAGAGCTCATTGCGCGTTTCTCGGCCGGCGACCCCGGCCGCTTCCTCAGCCTCGTGGGCGAACGGAGTGTCCGGTGACGACGACCCTCATTCAGATTCCTGATGATCAGAACACGGATACCGGCGTCGTGCGCCTCGTTGCGCCGGGAGAAGCCGGCCTGATAGAGCGTTTCACGTACCTCGTCTGCGAGTCGGCAGGCCGCGAGTTTTTCCTTCAGATCGCCACCGCCAACCGGAACCTCAGCCGGTTCTCTCCTGAACCGTTCAAGACCGTTTCTCTCGCGGCACACCTGGCCCTGCTGGAGGAGACGGGGTACACCCGGGACTCGATCGTCTCGACCGTCACGTACTACGACGCCACGGTTGAGTCTCTTCTGGGCGCCGACGGGCGTCCCGCGACGCCGTTCGTTCGGCCTGTCAGCGGCGCCGTCGCCTCGCTCGCGTCTACCGAACAGATCAACCGGTACCTCCAACTGCCGGCTCCCGAGGATCGGCACCGGATTGGGCAGCTCGCTCGCAGCGGAGAGAAGGAGGTTCCTATTTCGGTCGACGAGAAGATCCTGGACCATCACTTGCTGGTTGCAGGATCCACGGGTTCCGGGAAGTCGCATCTGTTGTCTAACGTTGCCCATGCCGCCGTGGCGCTTGGCCGTGCGGTCGTCCTGTTCGATCACAAGCCAGATCATCAGGACCACCATTCTGCGCACTCCAAATGGCCCAGGCAGGAGCCGTTCTCGCTGAACGGCGTCGATCGGCCCGACTGGTCCGTCCGCTACTGGACCCTCGACCCGAACGACCCCAATTCGAATGCCAAACGCCTTGGGGTTCTTGCGCAGGACCTTGATCCGGACCTGCTTGCCGGGGCGATCTTCGATATCTTCGATCGACCCAACGAGGATAAGCAGGCGGAGACGTTCGGTCACTTTCTGGGTCAGTACGCGGCGCAGAACTCAGGAAAGTCGTGGACGATTCATGAGGCTGTAGCCTTCTTTTCGAAGAAGCGGAAGGGGGAGATTGAGAAGTTGTTGTACGGTGACAATGGCGGCACTCTCCATTCCGGGACGTACGAGGCGATGCGGCGCAGGCTGAGTCGGCCGAACCGGATTCCGTCGTTCGTCGACGTCCGTTCTCAGCGTGACGCTTTCGGCAGTGAATCTCCTACGCCGCCCCCGGCGACGGTGGAGGAGCTTTTTCAGGCTCCGGGGCTCAACGTGGTGCGTGTCGGAGAGGGCGACAGCCGCGGTTACGCGCTGTTCCTCAGCCGGGTTCTTGCGCGTGCGGCTCAGGTGCGGCGTGCCGCGGTGCAGGACGCTGGCGTCGTCATACCGTCCATCGAGATCGTGATCGACGAGGCTTCGGACATCTTCAAGGCCGACTCGCGGCATCTGCGCGATGCGGCTACCGGCATGCTTGCGGAGCAGATCCGCAAGGGCCGCTCTCTCCGTATCCGCTACACGGTTCCGTCCAGAGTGCGGGGGACGTTCCCGAGAACATCCGTAACAACCTCAATACCACGATCGTGGGTCGTCACCGGAACTTGAAAGTGCTGCGGGATGCTCTTCCCGTCGCCCGTCCCGAAATGCTCGAAGCTGGCCATGCGGAGATCCGCGTCGAGTACGAGGGCGAGCGCCGCCTGACGCACGGCATGACGGTGGAGCAGCCCGCGAGCGCGCGGTGGCGAGGGATCCGGGTCGAACCGGAGGTGGGTCGAAGCGGGTACGTCAGGCCGTCATGGAACGTGCGGGACACGGACATCTACAGGGAGGACGGCTCGCCGGACTGCACGGCGTACACGCAGACGCCGATCACGACTGTCGGCACCGGCGACGGCCTGGACCGCGAGCACATCGTAGCTCTGGCCGAAGCATGGGACAGCCGGCCGGCGGGATTCGATCAGGCGACGCTGCGGCGGATTGCGGAGGACCACGACAACCTGACGCTGGCGACGGCGAGCGCGAACCGGAGCAAGGGCGCCAGGGACGCTGCCGAATGGCGTCCGGAGCACAACGGCGCCTGGATGGCGAACCGCGTTGTAGAGGTCAAGCGGGAGTACGATCTGAGCGTCGATGAGGCGGAACGCGACTGGCTTGAGCGGCTGCTCGGCTCAGGCCCGGACGAGATCACGTGTAGCGGTGGCGGCGGCACGGCGGCGGATCACCCGCCAGTGCAGACGTACCGGAACTGCACGCTGATGAGGGAGGCCGGCTGGAACCGTGGCGTCAACCGGGATGGCGGGACGTACAGGGACTCCTGGGACGATGCCGAGATGCGGACCTACGAGTTGAACACCTCCCGGGATCGGGACCGGGACGGCCACGCCTGCGAGTGACTGAGGACCGCGCATGACTGACGCGAACAAGCACAACGCCATCACCGAAGCGCTGCAGCGCCTCGATCCCCGCGCTCCCCATGCGGCGGCCGGAGGTCCGTGAGCTGGGGCCGGCGGCCGAGCGCCGGCCGTCGTGGTCGGGGACCGGGCCTGGCCGGCGCGCGTTGCCCGACCTGGCGCCCTGCGCCGCGAACGGGGTATCTGCTCGCAAGAGCGTACGAACGTGTGGCCGCCGGGGTGCCGGGTCTCTTTCGCCCGGGCGTCTCTACCATTCTCTCGCCTGCCCCCCTCCCGTGGCCCGTTCCCCCCCGCGCTGATTCCGAGAGGCGCGGCCGGTACCGAAGGCCGGGGGCGGGTGTTTTCCCGTGCCGGCCGGCACGGCGAAGGACACCGGCTCGATGTCGGACCGTCGGCGGGCTTGTCGGCCCCGTCGCCCGAGCGGCGTAGCGTGAGGATGACGTCGTCGCCGTCGGAGAGGTCGACATCGGCCCGGCGGGCGGCCGCGACGAGGTGCGGCCGGTCCGGGTCACCCACTCCGCCCGGCGGCGCGACCCGGGCCCGTGCAGTCAGCGCGTCGGGCGGGACTGGTTCCGGCGGCTTCGACGCGCGGGTCCGCTGTCGTGGAGAGGACGACCCGGCGCCGCGGCTGGCGCCTGCGCTTCGCCCGACGGCCGTCGTTCCGGAACCGGCGGGCGGCGACGCACTCCCCAGTGCCTCGTCGCGCGCGGCCGAGGATGCCGAGGATCCGGGACGGTACTGCTGGACGGTGCGCTCCCGCGCGGCCCGCCGTGCAGACCGCTCAGGCGGCGGCAGCTGCGGACGCCGGTCGGGACCGCGACGTACTGCTAGCCGCCCGCGGCGTACGAGATCCGGAACCCGTGACCGGACTCGCCGAGGCGCGTGTGCCAGCCGACCTCGCCGATGCCGACGTCGAGCTCACGGGCGTCAACACGCCTCGCGCCGCACCGCCCCGCTGCCGCCGGGCTTGCGGCCTTGACGCCGGCTCCGCGGACGCTCGCTCGCGTGTCGTCCCACCCCGCGCTAACCCCGACCGAAGCGGTCCGACCGCACCGGTTCGGCGGCTTCGCAGTCGTCGCACACGCGGTACGGTTGTGTCCACCGGTTCACCTCGTACGTAGTTCCGGTCATCGCTCCGCGTTCTCCTGTGGCGAGTAGCGCCTTCGTCTTCGGCTCGCCTGTCGCCTCGTACTGGTCCCCCGAGGAGGAGTGCCGGGCGCTCGGGGGACTTCGGATCACGCCGGACGAGATTGTCGAGCACGTCGTCGGTTCGTCTCCGCGCGCGGGGCGGACCGAGGTGCTGGCGCCCCCGGCGTCCCCTTGCGGCGGCCGGTCGCAAGCGATCGACAAGCTCGATGGCCTTTGGCTCGCGTCCGGCCCGATCTGCTGGGGGCGCCCTCGGGCAACACCGCCCGCAGGCGCCGACCGGACTCGGCAGTGGCGCCCTTCATCGACGCCAATCGTTCCGCCTCGAGGCGTGGCAGCCGGTTCAAGGCATCGTGGCGGCAACGATGTCCAGCCGCTCCCGGGTATTGCGTCCCTGCACGTCCCTTCCCTCCAGCAGCCGCCGTGCCAAGCGTCGGATGTCGCTCAGCCTCGCCGGCCGGTAGCGCAGGTGTTCGACGGTGACGTTGATGTGACGGTGCCGGGTCGGCGACGCCTGGTTGTGGACGTGACCGTGGACGTTCACGCACCCGTAGGGCACCTGCATCAGGGGCACGTGCGTGAGCGCCAGCGGCGGGTCGCCCGGTGCGAACACGGTTACCGCGGTCCGCTCAAGCGCCACCTGCCGCTTCTCGTTAACCGGGTCGACGTCGTGATTTCCGAGCACCAGCCACTTGGCACCGGGTGCCTGTTCCCACGACTCCTGGTGGTGTTCCTGCAGGCAGCCGTCGACGCTCACGTCTCCCAGGCAGATGGTGGTGTCGTCCGCCTCGGCCGCCTTGCACCAAGCCTCGATCAGAACATGGTCCATCTCGTACGGCGTCTCGAACGGTCGATCGAAGGCCATGATGGTGCCCATGTCGCCCAGGTGGAGGTCCGACCAGATCCAGGTTGTCTCATCCGGTCCCTCGTAGACGGCCGGGCTGCGTTCCCGGGCGTGCCGGATCAGTGCCCGAGCCTGCCGCTCGTACATGGCTGGCGTAGCGTCCATCGACGCGAACACCTCCGGTCGGAGCGACTGCTGCAGTTCCTCGGTGTACAGCCTCTGCAGCCGCGCCGCGGCTGCCTCGTCGGGGACTCGTGGGGTTTCTCCCTGGCGCGGGGCGTTCATCGGTCGGGTCTTCAATGTTCCGTTGGGTTCATACCCCCGCGCGCGGGGCGGAGGTCTCGTAGGAGTTCGGCGGCACCGTAGGTGCGGGTTGATCCCCGCTCGTGTGGGGGAGACTCCTTGGCAGTACCCGCGACTCCCGTGGAAGTACCGGTTTATCCCCGTTTACCATCGGGTGGACCGGCGGCAGCAGCGCTCGCGTCAGCTCTTCAAAGTACAGCGCGTGCAACTTCGCCGCTACGGTATTGTACGGGCCGCTCGTCGCGTCGCTGTCGTTCATCCGTCGTCCTCATGCCGAGCGCTGGTCGTACCCCGATGCTTGTACGTCTCGTCTCGGGCGCGCTGCCCGTAGGGTCTCTTGTTGCCGTTGTCCGGCGCGAGCGCGAGCACCACCGACGCCAGTCAACATCGGCGATACCGCGGTACCGTCCGACCGGGTAGCGCAACGGTGTCCGGCTGGCGTTGAACGGACGCTCCAGGAAGTCGGTCAGCGTCACTGCGGTGCCCGTCATCCGGGCAGGCGCCGTTGCCGTCGTGGCGCGTGTTGCCGATGCGGGCTATGGCTGATCGGATCCTCACCCATGGCGTTTCGGTGCTCACGTCGCGGACAGTAGCACGTCCTGACGCGAGATCCCGGTCGGTCAGAGCCCGGCAGGACACCAACCCGTTTGCGCCGCAACTGCGCGCTCTCTGATTCACGAATCGGCGTGGCGGGCTGTCGCGTCGCCCGCTCGTTGGACCCGCAGCTACTTGCTTCTCGTGGGTGCTCGACCTTGAGTTCCGTGTGCAATCTCCCAGCCTAGGAGTCTGCGCCGCAGGACGTTTGCGGCACGAAACGGGTCGCCAGTCCACG
>VXME01000154.1 GCA_009861545.1 Acidobacteriota bacterium
GCCGCCGCCCATCCCGCCCGCCTGCGTGCTCGAGTCCAGGATGGCGTCGCTCTGCACGCCGTACCCGTTGACGGAGAAGACGTAGGCGCGCTGCTGGTCCAGGAACGGATCGAAGTAGAGCGTGATCGTGTCATCGCTGAACGTCTGGTCCCGATCCGACCGGTTGGCGCGGATGAGCACCGGATCGGAATAGTGGACGTGCATGCCGAAATAGAGGTTCTGCGTGTCGTAGGCGAGGAAGAGCTCGGTCTGCTCCGTGGCCGGCGCGCCGTCGAGCGGCTGCTGCTGGACGAACTCGGTGATGCGCACCGCCCGTCTCCACAACGCGTCGTCGAGGCGGCCGTCGATGCGGGGCCGATCGGTCACCCGCACGGGCTCCACGCTGGGGCGCCCGGTCAGGATGCCGGCGGCGGGAGCGAGACCGGCGGCCAGCGGTCCGGCCGCGCCGGCCGCTGCGTCCCCGCCGGCGCCCGCGGGAGCCGACCCGTCCGCCCGCGCGGCTTGCACCCGCGCAGCGACCTCGCCGGCGTCGGCCGCCCGCTCCCCCCGGTCGTCGACGGTCGGACGCGGCAGGATGATCCCCTCGATGAGCCCCGCGGGAGCCGGCGTCCCCGGGCGTCCCGCGGGACCGCCCCCGGCCGGGGCGGCGGACCCGGCCGGCGGCGCCGCGGCGCCGCTCGAAGCGCCCGCCGCGGGCGTGGCGCCCAGGTCGACGTCCGCCGTCAACGCGCCGGCGATGCGGTCCTGCAGGTCGAAGGCCTCGTGGAGTGCGCCGTCCAGACGGACGGAGCGAACCACCTCTCCGGTCGAGACTTCGACCAGCCGCGCCGTGATCCGCAACCGCTCTCCCAGACGCTGATAGCCGCCGGTCACCACCCACCGCGCGCCGCCCGCGGGGCCCGCGGCGCGACCTTCGACCACCGCCAACCCCAGCGCGTCGAGATCGGCGGCGACGGTCTCGGCAATCCCGGTCCCCAGCCAGGCATCGGCCGGATTCAGTGAAATGTTGGTGAACGCCTCCACGGCGACAACGGGCGCCGGCGGGCGCGCAACCGGCGCGGACTGGCCGTGCGGCGCCCCGGCCCGCGAGCCGGCAAGGCCGCTGGTCGGCGCCGCGGCCGCGGCGAGCCGTGCCGTCCCGGCCGTCAGGCAAGCGACGGCGGCAGCGAGCGCCGCGACGCGGCGCAGCCGGCGCGCGACGTTGCTACGGGCGGCATTCCTCATCCTGGTTCCGTTCGATCCGCCGCTCCCCGGGAACCGGGCAAGCGCGGTCCGGATAGACCGCGCACGCGCGCAGCCGAGCGGTCCTGCGACTATTCGGACACGCGAACCGCGACGAGCGCAGAGGTCCAGCAGCACTGGAAGCCGCTGCCCCCCACGCCGGTCTCGTCGAGGGCTTCGGCCCGCAGGACGTACTCGCCGGGCGCGCTGAAGGTGGCCGTCGTCGTCGGGTTCTGGTCCGACGAGTCGGCGAACTCCTGAACCGGTGTCGAGAACTCGACGTCGCCCGGCCCGCGCAGCAGGTGCCAGCGGAGAATCAAGGCCGGCCGCGGCCGGCGGGAGGCCGCCTCCAGATTGTCCGTCGGCTTCTCGTCGGAGGTCCAGACGGCCAGCTCCAGGGGCACTTCCACCGCGGCGGCGAGTTCCCGCGCAATGCCGATCGGAGGACCGGTGAATCCCTCGCCGTCCGGCGCGAAGCGCACCACCGGCGGCTTGTTGCCGTTGGCGGCGTCCACGAGCGGCTCGATGATCCATTGCGGATCGAGATGCATCGGGACGGACACCGTCTCGCCGTTCGCGGTGAGATGCCAGACCACCCGGCGGTCCGGGTCGTCCCCCGGGATCCGGATGGTGAAGACGCCCCAGGCGCGGCCCGGCGCGAAGCGCGTCGGCTGCCCCTGATCGGCCGGCCCCGGCTCGATCATGTTGTTCGCGCCGACCGGCACGTCGACGACCTCCTCGGTGTTGGCGTTGAAGTAGCCGGCGAGCAGCGTGATGCTGCCGTCCGCGTTCTCGTACCACCCCTCGTAGGCCGGGTAGACCGGCGCCCCGAACTGCTGCAGCGTGCCCGGCACCTGCGCGCCGGCGGCGCCGGCCCCGAGCGCCAGCACGAGCAACGCCGCTGGCGCCGGCAACGATGCTCCCGAACCATGCCCCCACATAACCGTCCAACCTCCTCGTACGTCAGAGGAGCCGCCCCCGCGATGAGGGCGGCTCCCGGTTCCCTTCGCCGCCGGACCCCGCGCGGGCCCGCCGGGCCGCTCGGACCAGCCCGCGAGCGGCTAGTTGTCGTTCGTCGTCGCCAGCGCCTCGCGCTCCGCGATGGCCGCCGCGAAGTCGTCGTCGTCCAGGTAGGTGACGTTGACCCAGGCGTGGCCCATCTCGTCCACCGTCCGGTCGCCGTAGCCGACCCACTGGTTGGGATCGGGGTTGGCGCGGTTCGCCGACGTGTTGTCGTACCACGACTTCAGGTGCAGCACCGTCCCCTTCGGAAGCAGCGGCGCCGCGTGATCGGCGTAGACGTAGTTGAGATGCCAGTTGAAATTGAAGTCGCTCACGCGGCTCAGCACCTGCGTCGTCCCGTCCGGGAGGATGGCCGTCATCTGCATCCCCTTGCCCCGCAGGTGCATGTGCGGCTGGTAGTTCTCCACCCGGCCGTTCTGCTTCAGGACGTGGAAGCGCTCGGTCACGGTCACCTGGTTCGGCGGAATCGACAGGTGGTCGCTGCCCCCTTCGATGGTGCTGAACGCGGAGAGCACCTGCCGGTGCTTGGGCTCCTCGCCCTGCGGGTAGAGGTAGAGGCCGAGCTCCACCGTGTCGGTGATCTCCTCGCCGACCGCGTGGTAGTGGATGTCCCAAACGATGCTCGAGCCGGCCTTGATCAGCTTGCCGCTGTTCGGCCGCATGATCTCACCCTGCTTGCCGACCGCCCACTCCATCAGCAGTCCGGGACCGACGTCCGACGCCGCGCCGAGGTCGTCGTCCTCTTCCTGCTGCAGGCGCGCGAGGGCGTGGTGCGTGACGCGGCGGCCGTCGACGCTCGACGGGCGGATCTCGATGGCCCGGATCCAGCGGTCCTCGGTCAGCCCCGTCGGTACCTCCGGCTTCCACCAGCGGTCCTGGGCCACGGCCGGCACGGTGTACGGCGTCGAGTGGATGACCAGGTCCGGCGGCCCGCCGAACAGGCCGGCGTAGTTCCAGACGTCGTCGTCGGCGAACTCCACCGGCGGCGGCATGTCCTCGGGGTTGCCCCGCGGCGCGCCGGCATCGACCCAGCGGACGATAGTGTCGATCTCGGTGTCGGTGAGCGAGCGGTCGTTCTCGAAGTCCTGGATGCCGACCGACTTGTCGATGTGCCACGGCGGCATCTGGCGCGTCTCGACGCGGGTCTTGATCGACCGCGCCCACGGCCGCGATTCCGCGTAGGTCACGAGCGACATCGGCGCGATGTAGCCCGCCCTGTGGCAGGCCTGGCACTTCTGCTGGAAGATCGGCGCCACGTCCTTCGTGAACGTGGGCGTCGTGTCCTCGGCCCCGGCCGCAGCCGCACCGGGCAGCCCGAGCAGCACCGCGGCCAGCGCAATCACCGGCAACCTCGTATCGCCTCGCATGAATCGCTCCTTCAGTAGGACAAAGCCCGCCGCACCGGAAACGCCGCAGACGGCAAACGATGATTATACGCCGACTTCCGCCCGCAGCACCCTGACGGTCAGCGCTCGGCGATGCGGTACACCGCCTCGGCGGTCCGGATGATGAGGCTGTCGTCGAGGATGGCCGGCGTCGCCATCGTGAACTCGTCCAGGGGATTCTCGGCCAGGATCCGGAACTCCGGCCCCGCCTCGATGACGTAGGTGGTCCCCTGCTCGCTCAGCGCGAAGATCCTGCCGTTGTAGGCCCACGGCGAGGCGGTGAACGCCTGGCCCACGTCGATCCGCTGCCGGCCGTAGATCTCCGCCCCGGTACGGGCGTCGTGGCAGGTCATCATCCCGCGGTCGAGCAGCGTGTAGTAGTGGTCGCCGTACACCAGGGGCGAGGGGTGGTACGAGCCCCCCTGCTCCAGCGACCACGCCACGTGCTCGTTGGCCGTCTCGCCCTCGGCGAGCGAGATGTCGCCGGACGCGCCGGGCCGGATGGCGTAGACGGGCCGGAAGTAGTCGGCGATGTAGCCGGACTCCAGGTAGAGCAGGCCGTGGGCCGCGATGGGGGTCGGGATCACGATGGACGACATCCCCGCCAGTTCCCAGAGCAGCCGGCCGTCCAGGTCGTAGGAACGGATGCGGTCCGTGCCGGTGGTCACGATCTCGGTGCGCTCGGCATGCTCCCAGACGTACGGCGTCGACCAGTTGGACCCCTCGTCGCGATCGGTGCGCCACGCCTCGGCGCCGGTTTCCGCGCTCAGCGCCGCGATGTAGGACTGCTCCTCGTTGTCGACGACCAGGTAGAGCCGGCCGTCGTGCAGCACCGGCGACGACGCCGTGCCCCAGCCGTTGCGGGTCTCGGCGGGCGGCAGCTCGCGCGACCAGAGCAGCGTGCCGTCCAGGCCGAGGGCGTAGAGACCCACGTTGCCGAAGAGGACGTACAGTCGCTCGCCGTCGGTCACCGGGGTCTCGGACGCGAAGGTGTTCTTCAGGTGGTGCGACGAGGCCGGCACGCCGGTATGCAGCGCCCGACGCCAGCGCACCTCCCCCGTCTCGAGATCGAGCGCGTAGACCAGCCAGTGGTGCACGTCCTCGGGGACGTCGCGCTCGCCGAATCGGTACCAGCCGCTCTCCGGCGTCTCGACCTCGCCGTCGCTCACCACCGTGGTCAGGAACACCAGGCCGCCGGCGACGATCGGCGAGCTCCACGCGAGACCCGGCAGCGGCGTGCGCCAGGCGACGTTGTCGGTCGCGCTCCAGCGTTCCGGCAGGGCGGGGTTGTCGGCGACGACGCCGGCCGCGCCCGGGCCCCGGAACTGGGCCCACTCCTGCGCGCCGCCTGGGTCCGCGACCAGCACCAGCGCGACGCACAGCAGTAGTACCGGCACCGTCGCGCGTCCAACGAGAAAGCCCGTCTCGACCTGCCGACTGCGAACGCACGTCACCTGTACCCCTCCTGCCTGCAGTGCCCGACGGCGGCCTACCGCCGCCCCAAGATGACCACCTCTTCCGGGGTGGCCGCGAAGACCAGCTCCTCACTGACAGCCACCGGCCCAGCGGGGCCACCGAGCTCCGATGCAGCCACCCGCGCGGGCCGGGCGGGATCGGCCAGATCGAACACCTGCAGCCCATCGCCGCCGGCCGCGTAGACGAGACGGTCCCACATCGCGGCGCCGGCAAGCCGATCGGCCGTGGGAATGGACGCCGTCACGACAGGCGCGGCCGGGTCCGAGACGTCGACCGCCTGGAGCCCCGCACGTCCGCTGACGATGCAGATCAACCCGGGCGCTGCGCCCCCGGTGGAACGGGAGTCCGGCACGAAGACCTGCGTAATCGGATCGCGGCCCAGCGACAGGCTGCCGATCACTACCGGTGCGGCGGGAGCCGTTGCGTCCACCACGATCAGCCCCGCCGGCTGATCCGCCACGAAGACCAGCGGCCCGCCGGCGGCGATGCCGCGCGGGAACCCGTCGCCGAGATACTCGCCCACACGCTGGACATCGCCGGCGACATCCACGATGTCGAAGCCGAGCGAATTGTCGCCGACGAAGACGCGCGTACCCGACGCCGCGACGCCGACGGCCTGCCCACGCGTCGCGGAGGTGCCGGTCAAGCGCGGCGCCGACGGGTCGGACAGGTCCAGCCGCCGGAGCCCGTCGTGGCTGTTGGCCACGTAGACCGCGTCGCCGGCGGTGGTCAGCCCCAGCACGGGCTGCTCGAAGTCGTAGGCGCCGACCGGCCGGGGGGACGCGGGACGCGACACGTCGAGCACGCGAACGCCGGATCCGGCGCCGATGACGAGATGATCGCCGGCGGCTGCCAGCGCCGTCGCCGGGACGGGAGTCGGTACCGCGCCCAGCCTGACCAGCGTCGGGGTCTGCGCAATTGCCGAAGCGCCCGGCAGGGCCGCCGATGCGACCGCCAACGCCACCGCGACGAGAGATGGGGTTCGCATGATGCTCACGAACGCCGCGCCTCCGGCAGCAGCCGCCGCTCGAGGGCCTCGGCCTGCAGGGCCTCGACGTCGCTGGCGGTCAGCGGGAACCGGCCGTAGTCGCGCAACGGCCGCTCGGTGTCGAAGCGCCGCTTGTAGGCGGCGATCCAGTCGCCCGCCAGCTCCTGCTGGGCCGTCGCCAGGTCCACCGCGCCCTGGCAGACGAGACGCCGCAGATGCCGCTCGAGCTCGTCCTTGACGTAGGCATTCCAGGTGACGCTGCGATACGGCTGGGGCCAGAGGTTGCTGGCCTCGGAGGCGCCGCCCAGCTCCGGCGTGATCAGGAAGTCCAGCTCGTAGTCCCCGGCGCGCCGGTAGTCCACGCCGTAGGCCGCGAACACCTGGCGCGGGACCTGCGACGCCACCACCGGACCGCCCGCAAGCGTGCTGCCGCAGATGTCCTCCATGGCGACCGGCCGGACGCTGCCCGGCGTGAGATCGGGCCGCGGCAGCAGCAGGCCGGACACGACCCCCGCGGAGTCGGCCGGCGCCGGCGCGCCCGCGGGTCCGGGCCCGCTCCCGTCCCCGCCGGACCAGGACAGGGCCGCGACGAGGAGAACCGCCGCCGCCGCGAGGCCGCGCGCCGCCCACACCCGTCCCGGCGTGCCCGGCACCCGGTTCTCCATCGCCGCACGCAGCCGGGCACGCGCCACGTCCGGCGGCGGGAGCGCGATCGGCCTCTCGCGGCAGGCGTCGCCCACCTCGCCCGCCGCCGCGGCCAGCGCGCCCCGGCGCCGCGCGCACGACGGGCACTCGGCAACGTGGGCCAGCGCCAGCGACCGGCGCCGTGCGGAGAGCGCGCCCTCGTCGGCCAACAGCAGCAACTCGCCGTCGGACAGGTGCCTGACCTTGCGCCACATGGCATTACCTCTCGTCGGCGCGTCGAAGCCGCGCCAGCGCGCGTGCCAGCGAATTGGCGACACTGCCCAGCGAGATGCCGAGCACGCGCGAGATCTCACGATACCGGAGCCCCTCCGCCCGAAGCTGCAGACAACGCCGGTCCCGCGCCGGAAGCGCGTCGACGACCGCCAGCAGCCGGGCCTGCCGCTGGCCGCTCAGGTAGCGATCCTCCGGCGTGGGCGTCGAATCGAGGACCGGCCGGGGCTCGAGCAGCGAACCCAGGCGCCGCCGCCGCGCCTCGCGCGCCCGGTGCCGGAGGGCGAGGTTGTGCGCCACCTTGAAGATCCAGCCGCGGAGATTCGACCGGTCCTTCCCGCGCGCCACGTGATCGAACAGCGCGAGAAAGACCTCCTGGACGATGTCGTCCCTGTCCCGGTCGGTGACGCCGAGCGCCCGCACGTAGCGGTGGACGCCGCCGCGATACGCGTCGAACAGCAGCAGCACGGTCTGCCGGACCTCGTCCGGCGCCGCCGGGGCTACGGATTCCCCTACGCCGAGGGGCAGGTCGAGTGCGTGGTCGTGAGCCGCGGGCGCCATGGATTCTCGCCGGGCAGTCTACACCCGACGCGGCAACCGGGTCGAAGGCGACGCGATCGCGCCGCCGCGACGTGGCCGGCCGCCGAGATTCCGCCTGAACGGATCGGCGGGCGACGGAATGTACAGGCATGAATCTTACGCCAGCAGACCGTCCGCTCGTCGTCCCCGCCGCTGCGCGGCGCCGCGCCTCCGGGAACCCGCTCCATCGGCTCGCCGTCACCGCGGCCGCCGTGCTCTGCCTCGGCGCGCCGTCGACCGCCGCGGCGCAGACCGGGTCGCTGACCGGCACGGTCACCGACGCGCAGGGAGCCGGGGTGCCGGGCGCCACGGTCACCGCCGAACCAGCACCCGGGCCGGGGATCACGGTCACGACCGATGCGAGCGGCGGGTACATGCTGGTCCTCGAGCCCGGAACCTACACGGTCACCATCACGCTGAGCGGCTTCGAGACGCAATTCCGGCAGGGCGTGCAGATCGCGGCCGGCGAGACGAACGTCGTCGACGTGATGCTGCCCGTCGCGGCGATCGCCGAGCAGGTCGACGTGGTCGGGGTCACCCCGCTGCCGGGAGTCGGTGTCGATCGCGACCGCGTGGCGGCGCCGATAACCGTCATCGACGGCAGCGAGTTCGCGGACCGCGGCGCGGCCTCGATGGCCGACGCGCTGAACGAACGCCTCGGGGCGGTGACCCTCGAGGGCATGACCACCAACCTCTTCCAGCCGACGCTCCGCTTCCGCGGCTTCACCGCCTCGCCGCTGCTCGGCCTGCCGCAGGGCATCGCCGTCTATCAGAACGGCGTGCGCATCAACGAGCCGTTCGGCGACACCGTGCAATTCGATCTGATGCCGCAGTTCGCCCTCGATCGAGTGCAGCTCAGCGCCGGATCCGACCCGACCTACGGGCTGAACGCGCTCGGCGGCGCGCTCGCCCTCGACCTGAAGAACGGGTTCGACAACAGCGGGTTCGGCGGGGAGATATCCGGGGGCTCGTTCGGCCGGCTGACGACCACCGCCGAGTACGGCGCCAACACCGGACCGTGGGCGTTCTACGGGGGCGTGACGCACTTCACCGAGGACGGGTGGCGCGTGGAGTCCCCCTCGGAGGTGACGCAGGCGTTCGCGGACGTCGGCTACCGGGACGGGGGCATGGACGCCGGCATCAGCGTCACCTACGCCGATACGCTCCTGACCGGAAACGCGGCCGCCCCGGTGGAGCTGCTCGACGTCTCCAGGTCCGCGGTGTTCACGTTCCCGGACCAGACCGAGAACCGGCTGGGCTTCGTGCAGGGCCGCGCCAACGTCGCCGCGTCCGACGTCTGGTCGGTGCAGATCACCGGCTACTACCGCGACCTCGATCGCCGCACGCTCAACGGCGACGAGGCGGAGTTCGGGGCCTGCGAGGACGACGCGCTGCCGGCCGGGGCGCCGGAAGGGACCCTCTGCTTCGGCGCGGACGACGACGACGACGATGACGACAACGGGCACGACGACGACAACGGCCACGACCACGACCGCGATGATGATGACGACGACGACCATCACGCGGACGATGACGACGACGACGACCACGGACACGACGACGACGACGACCACGGACACGATGACGACGACGATCATGACGAGGAAGAAGAGGCGACGCCGCTGGTCGACCTCGTCTCCGGGCGCTTCATCACCTTGCTCGACACCGCCGGCGACGGCGCCTACAACCGCACGACGACCTTGGCGCAGGGCTACGGCGCGACGGTGCAGGCGACCGCGACGACCGGCGCCGGCTCGCGCGAGAACGTGTTCGTCGTGGGCGTCTCGGCCGATCTCGCCGACGTCGCCTTCGAGTCGAGCAGCGAGCCGGGCTCGCTGACCGCGGACCGGGGTGTCCTGGGGTCGGGCCTGCTGACGAGCCTGTACGGCCTCGGCGGCGACGACCTGTTCAACACCAGGCTGGAGACGGCGAACACCGCGTTCGGGCTGTACATCAGCGACACCCTGTCGCTGTCCGAGCAGTTCCACGTCACCGTCTCCGGGCGCTACAACCGCGCGGGCATCGACATCGTCGACCTGCTGGGCACGTCGCTCAACGGCAGCCACACCTTCGGGCGCTTCAACCCCGCCGTGGGCGCCGTCTTCCAGGCGGACGAGAACACGTCGTTCTTCGCGCGCTACTCCGAGTCGAACCGCGCCCCGACCGCGGCCGAGCTGAGCTGCGCCGACCCGGCCGAGCCGTGCCGGGTGCCCAACGCGTTCGTCGCCGATCCGCCGCTGGAGCAGGCGGTCGCGCGTTCGTTCGACATGGGGGTCCGGGGCCGCTGGCGGGCCGCTGCCGGGCGGGGCGAATGGTCGGTGGCGGCCTATCGCACCCGGATCGACGACGACATCCTCTTCATCGCCTCGCCCGAGCTGATCGGCACGGGGTACTTCCAGAACGCGGGCGCCACCGCGCGCTCCGGGCTCGATGTCGAGCTCAGCGGTGGTTTCGCGCGCACCGGCTGGTACCTCAGCTACGGCCTCGTCGACGCAACGTTCGAGTCGTCGCTCATGCTGCCGAGCGACGAGGAGGTGAACGACGCGGCCACGGACGAAGGGGTGGCGGTCGCGCCGGGCGACCGGCTGCCGGGCATCCCGCGGCACAGCCTCAAGCTGGGCGTGCGGCAGGACCTGACCGACGCCTGGGACCTGGCGCTGGAGGCGGTCGTCTCGTCCAGCCGGTTCTTCCTCGGCGACGAAGGCAACGACCAGGTCCCGCTGGAGGGCTACGGAGTCGTCAACCTGCGCTCGGCCTACCGCTTCGACAACGGCGTCGAGCTGTTCGCCCGGGTGGAGAACCTGCTCGACGCCCGGTACGCGACCAGCGGCGTGCTGGCCGAGTTGGAGGTCTTCCTGCGCGAGGTCCCGAACGCGAGCGTCCCGCGGTTCATCGGGCCCGGCGTGCCGCGGAGCGCTTTCGGCGGCGTGCGAGTGCGGTTCTGACGCGTGGCAGGCGCTTCGCGCCGGCGAGACTCCCCACGCGACCGTCGCGGTAGCGCCACGACCGGGACGGTCGCGGCGCTACGCCGTCCGCTCCCCCTCCTGCAGCAGCGCCGCGAGCTTCACCGGGCCGATGTTGCCGCCGCTGAGCACCGCGACCGTAACGCCGTCCGTGCGGACGTCCCGGCGTCCGGAGAAGAGCACCGCGGCGACGCTGGCGGCGCCGCTCGGCTCGACGACGAGCTTCGCCCGCGTCGCAAGCCAGCGCACCGCGCTCACGATGGCGTCGTCCTCCACGGTCACGATATCGTCCACGAACGCCGCGACGTGGGCGAAGGTCAGATCTCCCGGCCGCACCGGCAGGAGGCCGTCTGCAACGCTCGCGACGCTGTCCAGCGTCACCGGCGCCCCCGCCTCGACCGAGCGGGCCATGGCCGCCGCGCCCACCGGCTCCACGCCGATGATCCGCGCCGCGGGCCGTGCCCGCTTGACGGCCGCCGCCACCCCGGCGATGAGACCGCCGCCGCCGATGGGCGCGTACACGGTGTCGACCTGCGGCACGTCGGCCACTATCTCGAGGCCGACCGTGCCCTGCCCGGCGATGATCTCGTGATGGTCGAACGGCGGCACCATGGTCAGGCCGCGCTCGGCGGCCAGCGCCTCGGCCCGGCGGCGCCGCTGCACCGAGGTGGTGCCCTCGAAGAACACCTCCGCCCCGTACGACCGCGTCCCCTCGACCTTGACCGCCGGCGCCGTCTCCGGCATCACGACCACCGCCGGCAGCCCGAGCCCGCGGGCCGCGCACGCCACCGCCTGCGCGTGGTTGCCCGACGAGTAGGTGATGACGCCGCGCACGTCCGAACCGGACGCGATCTGCGAGACGAGGTTGCAGGCGCCGCGGATCTTGAACGCTCCGGCCACCTGCAGGTTCTCGCACTTGAGCCGGAGCGGGCGCCCGGCGATGTCCGCTACGTCGACGAGCGGCGTACGGCGCACCACGCCCCGGATGCGACCGGCGGCCGCCTCGATCGCCGCGGATTCCACCAGGGCGCTCACAGGCCCGCGGCTCCGTGGATTGAGCCGTATACTGAGCCGCGTGATTCGGCCGTCCTCACCTCTCGCGACAGGTTGGCTGCTTCTGCTGTGCGTGCTCTCATCGCTGCCCGCGACCTCCGTCCCGGCCCGCGCACAACCGCCGGAGGAACCGGTCGGCGGCTACGTGTTCGACGTGCGCGGCACCTTCATTCCGTTCCCCCGCAACGTGGAGCTCGCCACGGCTCGCGACCTGCCCCCACTCGACACGCCCGGCCGCGGGCTCGGCTACGACGTCGGCGGACACGTGTACGTGTTCCGACTGCGCGGAATCACCTTCGGCCTGGGCGCGAGCCTTCACCGGTCCAGCGCCGAGCAGCGGCCCGGCGAGTTCTCGGTCGATCCCGACGGCCCGACGCTCCGCAAGCGCTTCTCCGCGCTGTCGTCCCAGCTCTCGTTCAACTTCGGCAGCCGCAACGGCTGGAGCTACCTGAGCGGCGGGCTCGGAACGTCGCGCCTCTCGCTCTTTCCCCTCGACGCCGAGGAACCGGCTCAGCGGTCCTCCAACGCGCTCAACTACGGCGGCGGAGTCCGCTGGTTCCTCAACGACCGCGTCGCCTTCAGCATTGACCTGCGCTTCTACGCCATCAGCCCCCTGCCGCCGACCAACGAGGCCCCCGGCTCGCCGCGCATGACCCAGATGACCATCAACGCCGGCGCCTCCTTCCGCTGACGACCATAATCTCCACATGCACCGGGAGACGTTACTCGATTTCTTCAACGATCGCATCCGGTCCGACCGGCCGTTTCTCGTCTACGACGGCGGCTATCGCACCTACACCTGGTCCTATGCCGAGATCGGCCGCGCCGCCCGGCGTTTCGCAGCCTCGCTCCGCCAGCACGGTCTGGCGCCGGGCGACCGGGTGGTGCTGTGGGGCGAGAACCGCGCCGAGTGGATCGTCGCCTTCTGGGGCTGCCTGGCCGCCCGGACGGTGGCCGTGCCGATCGACCTGCGCGCGTCGCCCGATCTGGTCGGGCGCGTGGTGCGGATCGTCGCGGCCCGACTCGTCGTGGCGGGCGAGGGTCTCCGGCCCCCGCCGCTCCCCGGCGTCGAGACCTGGGCGCTCGACGAGCTGCTCGGCGGCGGCGCCGCGTACGATCCGCCGGCGCCCGAGCCTGCGCCCGCGCTCTTCGATGACGCCGCGGATGGGGACGACGCCGCGGGCGGACCGAGCCGCGAAGACCTCGCCGAGATCATCTTCACGTCGGGGGCCACGGCCGATCCCAAGGGAGTCCGGATCACGCACGCGAACGTGCTGGCCAACATCGTGCCGGTCGAGCGCGAGATCCGGAAGTACGTCCGGTACGGGCGCCCTTTCTTTCCGCTCCGCTTCCTGAATCTGCTGCCCCTGAGCCACATGTTCGGCCAGGCCATGGCGACCTTCATCCCGCCGATGCTGGAAGGAGTCACCATCTTCATGCGCGGCCACAACCCGGCGGACGTCGTTCGCCAGATCCGGAGCCGCCGCGTGTCCGTGCTCGTCTGCGTCCCGAAGATCCTGGAGGTGCTGCGCGACCATGTCGTGCACCTCGCGCCGGAAGTCGCCGCCCCGCTCGAGCGGCCCGAGCACGTCGCACGGCGCTGGTGGCGGTACCGCCGGATCCACCGTCTGTTCGGCTACAAGTTCTGGTCGTTCATCGTCGGTGCGGCGCCCCTCGATCCGGAGGTGGAGGCGTTCTGGTCAAGGCTGGGGTTCCTGGTCATCCAGGGCTACGGCCTGACCGAGACGGCACCCATCGTCACCCTGAACCATCCGTTCCGGACCCGGCGCGGATCCGTCGGCCGACCGATTGCCGGCATCGAGGTTCGGATCGCCGACGACGGAGAGATCCTCGTCCGCGGCGACAACGTGACCGGCGGCTACTACGACGCGCCGGAGGCCACCGCCGCCGCTTTCCGGGACGGCTGGTTCCATACCGGCGACGTCGGCGCCCTCGATGCCGACGGCCGGCTGACCGTCCAGGGGCGCAAGAAGGAGATGATCGTCACGCCGGACGGCCTGAACGTGTTTCCGGAAGACGTGGAGCGGGCCGTGCGCGGCAGCGTCGGCGTGCGGGACGCCGCGGTGGTCGGCGGCGGGTCGGCCGGGCGCGAACACGTGCACGCCGTGTTGCTGCTCCATCCGGACGCCGACCCGGATGCGGCCGTCCGGGAGGCCAACGGCAGGTTGGAGGACCATCAGCGGATCCGCGCGTTCTCGGTCTGGCCCGGTCCTGCGCTGCCCAGAACCGAAGGCACGCAGAAGCTGAAGCGCCGGGAGCTGAAGCGCTGGGTGGACGGCGACGCGCGGCCGGCGGCCGAAGCGGGGGGTGCGGCCACGGCCGACTCCGTCGAGGACGTGGTGGCCCGCTTCGCACACGGACGGCGGATCACCGGCGCCACCACCTTCGAGGAGCTGGGGCTCGGATCGCTGGAGCGCATCGAGCTGGCCCTGGCCCTCGAGCGCGCATTCGACTGCACGATCGACGAAGAAGACCTGGCGCAGCTCGCCGACGTGGACGACCTGCGCGAGTTGCTGGCGGGCGAACCGTTGGGACGGGCGACCACGATCGCAGCGCGAGCATCGTCACCGGACGCGGGTTTCGAGACGCCGCTGGCGTTTCCCACGTGGAGCCAGCATGCGGCGTCGCGCGGCATCCGCCGGCTCGCCCAGGCAGCGTTCCTGCTGCCCCTCACCCGGGTCTTCGCCTGGATCCGGGTCGAGGGCCTCGACCGGCTCGCCCACGCGCACGATCCGGTGCTGTACGCCGCCAATCACCAGAGCGTGATGGACGGCCCCGTGATTCTGGCCGCGCTGCCGCCGGCGCGCCGCCGCCGGGTCGCCACCGTCGCGGCCCGCGAGTGGTTCTCCGCGCACTTCCACCCGGAGAACCACACGCGGCCGCAACGAATCGCCACCAGCCTCGCGTACTATCTCGGCGTGCTGTGCTTCAACGTGGCTCCTCTCCCGCAGCGCGAGGCGGGCGCGCGCGAGGCGATGCGACATCTCGGCAGCCTGCTCGGACAAGGATCGTCGGTCCTGATATTCCCCGAGGGGCGGCGCCGGGAAACGGGCCGGATCGACAGATTCCAGCCGGGGGTCGGCATGCTCGCCTCGCGGATGCGGGCGCCGGTGGTGCCGGTGCGCATCGACGGGGTCGATCGCGTTCTGCCCATGGGCGCGCGCTGGGCCAGGCCAGGCCGGGTGCGGGTCGCGTTCGGCGATCCCATCCGCGCGGAAGGCGACGACTTCGCGGCGATCGCGCAGCGGATCGAGGATGCCGTCAGGGCGCTGTGACCGCGCGGCCCGCGGACGGGGCCGGCCACTCCTATATAATCTTCCCCGCTCCAGGAACCAACGTGGCGAAAGACGACCTCATCGACGTACAGGGCACGATCGTCGCAGTGCACAGCGGCGGTCTCTACCGCGTGCAGTGCGATTCCGGCCACGAGGTGCTGGCCCAGTTGAGCGGCCGGATGCGCCGGTTCCGCATCAAGGTCGTCCCCGGCGACCGGGTCACCGTCGGCGTCTCCCCGTACGACCCGGCCCGCGGGATCATCACGTTCCGCGCGCGCTGAGCCCGGCTTCCCGGGCGGCGCTGATGGACTGAAGAACCAGGCGATGTTCGACGATTCAGGGCCGGATCCGTCCGCGGCCGGGGCACCGGCGCCCGCATCGGACGATCCCGCGATCCAGCGGTTCCGGGCCTGCCGCTGGCACGACGAGGTGGACGGCGGAACGGAGTTCTGCAAGCACGGCGAGGTCCTGCCGTACGCCGGCCGGAACGGCTTCAACCCGCGCGCCTGGTGCCCGGAGTGCACCTTCTACAAGGCGCGGCGCAAGACCCGGAAGCGCGACGAAGCGGACCTGGACGACTTCGATTACTAGGGGTCTGCGCTACTCGCTGAACTCGCGCGCGAGATCGCTCCATTCCCCGTCGGGGGCCAGCGCGCGGTAGGTGCGCCAATGCGGTTTGGCTGCCGCCGAGCGACCCATTTTCTCCAGCGTGACGGCCAGGTAGAAATGCGCGTCGGCGTACCCGCCATGCACCCGCAGGGCGTCGTGGTAGCAGGCCACCGCGTCGCCGTAGCGTCCGAGGTCGTGGTGGATGTTCCCGAGGTTGAACGCCGCCTCGAAGCAGTCGCCGTCCAGGGCGAGCGCGCGCTCGTACAGCGCCTGCGCCTCGACCAGATTGTCTCGCGCGTAGTGAATGTTGGCGAGGTTGACGAGCGCCGGCACCAGCGCGGGATCGAGCAGCAGCGCCTTGCGGTACGCCATCCGCGCCCGCTCCTGCCCCTCGCCCGGCCGTTCGTCGAGATCGGATCCCTCGCGGAAGAACTGCGCGGCGAGGGCCGCCCGCTTCGCGACGTCCGGCGACCCGTCCCCCGCGCCGTCCGCACCACCATCCGGCCGCGGCAGCGCCACTACCTTGGCCGGCTGCGCCTCGCCGTGCAGCTCGCGGAAGTCGAGCGCCAACTGCCCCTCGCGCTCGGCCAACAGCATGCGCACCGCGCCGCGAAACGATCCGCCGCGGGCGATCTCCTCCTGGATCCCCTTGACTACCCCGACGTCGTGGAAGCCGTAGTAGGTATCGGCCCTGGTGCGCACAACCGGCCGAACCAGGCCCCATTTCTCCAGGTGGCGCAGGCGAACCTCCCGGACGTCGGGGTAGCGCTCGCGCATCTGGCGCAGTCCGTGATAGAGCTGGCGCAGCGTTTCGTCCGACTGCAGGCCGCCGAGACGGTAGAACTCCCGCTCGTCCACGACATCCACCTGCCCCGGCGTCCGGGCGTTGATCTCCTCGGCCCGGCGCAGCTTGCCGCTCTTGCCTGCTCCCGCCTCCGCCGCGACGACGAGCATCGTGGTGCGCGCGGTGACCTCCGGCGCGGTCCGGCCGCCGAGCCGCTCGACGACGCGGGTCGCTTCCCGCCGGCCGACGGAAGCGAGCCGTCCGCTGAACACCACGACATGGCCGGCGAAGGGCCCGCCGGCCGGGGACCGGGCGTCCGAGGGAGCGTGCGTCATGGCGATCGAGCGGTTCCATCATAATGTCAAGCTGTACCCGGCCCCGGCGATGAACGCATGGGAACGCTGCTCGCAGCCGACGTCGGTGGAACCAAGACGGTGTGCGGCCTGTACGCCAGGGGCGAACGCCGGCCGGACGCGATTGCCGTGGAACGCGTCGCGACCCTCGACCACGACAGCCTGGAGTCTCTCCTGGCCGCGTTCCTCGAGCGCCGGGCCGCGGGCGCGACCGTCGACGCCGCCGTCCTCGGGGTGGCCGGCCCCGTGCGCGACGGCGTATCGGATCTCACCAACGTGCCGTGGCGCGTCGAAGCGGCGGCCATCGTCGAGCGCTTCGCGATCCCCGCGGTGCGCCTTCTGAACGACCTCGAAGCGATGGGCCACGTCGTGTCCGTGCTGGCGGACGACGAGGTGACGACGCTGCAGCCAGGGCAGCCGGCGGCGGACGGCAACGCGGCGCTCATCGCGCCCGGCACGGGCCTCGGCGAGACGCTGCTGCACCGCGTGGACGGGCGCCTCGTGCCCGTGGCCGCCGAGCCGGGCCACGCGGACTTCGCCGCCCGCACCCCGGTGGAGATCGACCTGCTGCGCGCGTTGACCACGCGCTTCGGCCGCGTCTCCTGGGAGCACGTGCTGTCCGGTCCGGGCCTCACCCACATCCATGCCTGGCTGCACGGCGGCGATCCCTGCCCGGCCGCCGGCGGCGATACGGCCGCCGGAGACCTTCCGCGGCGGGTCACCGCGGCCGCACTCGAACGCCGCTGCCCGCGCTGCGTGGACGCCCTCGACCTGTTCACCGGCGCGCTCGGCGCCGAGGCCGGCAATCTCGGCCTGCGCGCCCTGGCCACGGCCGGCGTCTACATCGGCGGCGGTATCGCCCCCCACATCCTGCCCGCGCTTGCGTCTCCGGAGTTCCTGAACGCGTTCCGGGACAAGGGGCCCATGCGGGGACTGATGCAGTCCCTGCCCGTACACGTCATCCGGGTCGCGAATCCGGCCCTGCTCGGCGCCGCCGTCGCGGCGCGGGACCTCGCCGCGTCCGCGGCGGCGTGAGGCTCCCGGCGCGGAAACCGGCGCCGCCGATCAGGTGCCGGTTCCGGACCGGTGAGCCGGTCGTCGGTGGTAGAGTGAATGCTCGAAAGGAGAACCGGATGCCAGGAGCAGGCTCCCGCCAACGGTTGTTCGCGTACGTGATCCTGATCGCCGTACTGCTCTCTGCCGGGCGGAGCAGCCTGTCCGCCCAGATGCTCGAGCCCGTCTCGTACACCGTCCGCTTCCCGGCGCCGGCCACCCACTACGCGGAGATCGAAGCGGAGGTGCCGGCCGACGGACTCGAGGCCGTCGAGCTGATGATGGCGACCTGGACGCCCGGCTCCTATCTGATCCGCGAGTACGCCCGGCACGTCGAGGCGGTGCGGGCCGCCACGCCGGCCGGAGAGCCTCTCGCGGTCGCCAAGTCGAGCAAGAACCGCTGGCGCATCGAGACGGGCGGCGCGGACCGGGTCACGGTGAGCTACCGCGTCTACTGCCGCGAGATGAGCGTCCGCACGAACTGGATCGAGGCGGACTTCGCGATGCTCAACGGCGCCCCGACGTTCCTGACTCCCGTCGCGACCGCGCCGCGACCTCACGATGTCCGCATCGAGCTGCCGCCGGAGTGGAGCGAGAGCGTGACGGCGCTGCCGCCGGCGCCGGGCGGCCGACCGCACAGCTATCGGGCAGCGGACTTCGACACGTTGGTCGATGCGCCGATCCTCGCCGGCAACCCGACCACCTACTCCTTCACCGTGGACGGCACGCCCCATGCCCTGGTCAACATCGGCGAGGGCGGCGTCTGGGACGGTCCGACCGCGGCCGCCGACATCGAACGCATCGTGCACGAGCAGCACCGCACCTGGGGCTTCTTCCCCTACCAGCGGTACCTCTTCCTGAACATGCTGGTCGAGGCGGGCGGCGGGCTCGAGCACAAGGACTCGACCCTGCTGATGACCAGCCGCTGGACCACCCGCGACCGCCGCCGGTACCTGCGCTGGCTGGGAACGGCCAGCCACGAGTTGTTCCACGCCTGGAACGTCAAGCAACTGCGGCCGGCCGCCCTCGGCCCCTTCGACTACGAGCGCGAAGCGTTCACTCCCGCCCTCTGGATGGTGGAGGGACTGACCTCGTACTACGGCCCGCTCGCCGTCCACCGGGCGGGAATATCTACCCGTGAGGAGTTCCTCGAAGCGCTGTCGGCGCTGATCGAAGCGCTGCAGACGACGCCCGGCCGGCTGGTGCAGCCGGTCGCCGATGCCTCGTACGACGCCTGGATCAAGTACTACCGGCCCGACGAGAACAGTCCGAACACCACGATCAGCTACTACACGAAGGGGGCCGTCATCGGCTTCCTGCTCGACGCCCGGGTGCGGGAGGCGACCGGCGGCCGCCGGAATCTGGACGACGTGCTGAAGGCCGCCTACGGCCTCTACTCGGACGAGCACGGGTTCCGGCCCGGCGAGTTCGAGGCGGTGGCGTCCGAGGTTGCCGGCGTCGATCTGGGCCACTGGTTCGACCGGGCGGTCCGCTCGACGGACGAGCTCGACTACGAGCCGGCCCTCGCCTGGTACGGCCTCGAGTTCGCTCCCGACACGCGCGAAGGCGGGGATGCGCCGGCGCCGGCCTGGCTGGGCCTGGACACGCGCGCCGACCGCGGGCGACTGCTCGTCGCCGGCGTGCGCCGCGGCACACCGGGTTACGAGGCGGGATTCAACGTCGGCGACGAGATCCTCGCGATCGGCGACTACCGGGTCGGACCGGAGGCGTGGAGACAGCGCCTCGGCCTCTATCGGGCGGGAGACGCGGTCACCGTCCTGGTCGCCCGGCGGGAGCGCCTCACGCGCCTCGACGCCCGCTTCGGCGAATCCCCGCCGGCGGGCTGGCGGCTGCGGCCGGTGGAGTCGCCGTCGGCCGCGCAGACGCGGCGGCTCGACGCCTGGCTCGACCCCGGCCGGGTTCGCTAGCAGATGGTCCCGAACACGAACCCGCGGGCGCGCAGCTTCGGTATCAGCAGCGCCGTCGCGTCGACGGCGTACTGCCGGTCGGCCTCGGGATTCTCATGGTGACCGTCGTGCATGACGACGATGTCGCCGCCCGAGATGCGGGCGGCGAGCCGGTCCGCGAGGCCGCTCGGATCGGGCCGGCGGTACCAGTTGAAGTCCCACAGGCTCCAGCCCCACCCGACGAGCGAGTAGCCGGCCTGGGCCAGCCCCTCGTACATCCGCCCGCTCCGGAACCCCGCGTGGGGGCGGAAGGCGCGGCACGGCGCGCTGCCGGCCAGGCGCTCGATCCGCGCCGCCGCCGCGTGCAGACGGCGCGCCACCTCGTCGGGCGGCAGCACCATCCAGTGGCGCGTATGCGTATGGAGGGCGACGGCATGCCCTTCCTCGAACATGCGCCGGACGATCGGCGCCGTGCGCTCGGTGAGATGCCTGTCGATCAGGAAGAAGGTGGCGTGCGCTCCCTGCGCGGCGAGCACGTCGAGCAGCCGCGGCGTCGCGGTTGGATTCGGCCCGTCGTCGAAGGTCAGGTAGACGACCGGCGGCCCGTCTGTGTCCGGTATGCTCCAGATGGCGGGGGCCGGGGCGACGGCGTCGAGCAGAAACGGAAAGGGTGCGACGTGGGCGAGCGACAGCAGACCGAAGCCGGCGGCGATCAACAGCCAGAACATCGTCTCGGTGGATGGCGGGTCCTGCTCGCCTGCGCCGGTGCGGTGCTCGGGTGCGCACTCGGGCCGGTCGAGTCCGCCAGCGTGGCCGAAGAACGGTCCTCGCGTCAAGACGGGCGGTCCGGGGAGCGGCAGCAGATGGTGGAAAGGCAGATTCAGGCACGCGGAATCTCCGCGCCCGCCGTGCTCGATGCGCTGGCTGCGGTTCCGCGGCACCGCTTCGTCCCGGAGGCCCTCGCGCCGCGCGCCTACGACGACACGCCGCTGCCGATCGGCTACGACCAAACGATCTCGCAACCCTACGTCGTCGCCTACATGACCGAGGCGGCCGCGCTGGCGCCCGACGCGAAGGTGCTCGACATCGGCACCGGCTCCGGCTATCAGGCCGCCGTGCTGGCGGAGATCGTGAGCCGGGTCTACTCGATCGAGATCGTCCCGGAGCTCGCCGACCGGTCGCGGCGGTTGCTGGCGGACCTCGGCTACGACAACGTGGAAGTGCGGACCGGCGACGGCTACCGCGGGTGGCCGGAAGAGGCGCCCTTCGACGCCATCGTCGTCGCCGCCGCCCCCGACCACGTCCCGCCGGCGCTGGTCGAGCAGCTCGCGGTCGGTGCAAGGCTGGTCATTCCGGTCGGCCGCTTCACCCAGGAGATCCTGATCGTGACGAGGACGGCGGGCGGCTCGACGACGGAGGCCGTGCTCCCGGTCCGCTTCGTTCCGATGACCGGAGAGGCGCAGCAACCCCGCCGCTGACGACCGGCGGCGCGGATCAGCCCCGTACCGGACTCGGTCCCGCGGCCATGGCCGGCGGCACGGCCGGCTGCGGGGGCTGGAAGCTCTGGATCGAGATCTGCGCGGCGGCGCGCTCGGCGATGCGCAGGAACGCCTGGCCCGCCGGGGACTCGGGCTCGGCGGTCACGATTGGCGCCCCGGTGTCGCCGCCGACGCGGATCGGCGCATAGAGCGGAATCTGGCCGAGGAAGGGCACGCCGAGCTCCTCGGCGACGCGCTCGCCGCCGCCACGCCCGAACAGGTCGCTCTCCTGCCCGCAAGCGGCGCAGGCGTAGTAGCTCATGTTCTCGACGATCCCGAGCGTCGGGACGTTGAGCTTCCGGTACATGCCGACCGCGCGCCGGCTGTCGGACAGCGAGACGGCCTGCGGCGTCGTCACCACCACGGCGCCGGTGACCGGTACCGTCTGGCTGAGGCTGAGGGCGACGTCGCCCGTGCCCGGGGGCATGTCGACGACGAGATAGTCGAGCTCGTCCCACTTGACGTCCTGAAAGAACTGCCGGACGACGCCGTGCAGCATCGGGCCGCGCCAGATGATGGGCGCCGCCGCGTCGGTGAGGAAGCCCATCGACACGACCCGGATCCCGTGCTTCTCCGCCGGCACGATCTTGCGGCCGTCCGACTCGAGTCGCGTGTCGATGCCGAGCATGATGGGGACGTTCGGGCCGTAGACGTCCCCGTCGATGATCCCCACGCGCCCCCCGTAGCGGGCGAGCGCCACCGCGAGGTTCACCGAGACGGTCGTCTTGCCGACGCCCCCCTTCCCCGCGCCGACGGCGATGATGTTCCGGATGCCTGGAATCGGGGCCTGCTGGGCATCCGGCAGGGCCGACCGGACGCTCGCGGTCATCTCGATGTCGACGGCGTCCACGCCGAGCGCGGACACCGCCGCCCGCGCCTGCTCCTGCATCTGGTCCTTGACCGGGCAGGCGGGCGTGGTGAGCTCGATCGCGAACGCGACCCGGGTTCCGTCGATGGTCAGGTTCTTGACGAACCCGAGACTGACGATGTCCCGGCCCAGGTCGGGGTCGACGACGGCCTTGAGGGCATCCAGAACGGCAGCTTCCGAAACGGCAGACATAACCTGCAAGCTTAATGGCTCGGCCTCCGCCAGACAACCGGACCGGCGCCGGCGCGGACGGTCACTGCACCGCGATGCGGACCTCGATGTGGGTCTCGAAAGCGTGCGGTGGCGTGACCGAGAATCGCAGGCGGGTGCCGTGCCGCACGCCGGGCGGCACACGGAAATGCAGCCGATGGGACAGGAATCCGGCGCCGCTGCCGTCGCACAGGCCGCACCGATCGGTCCACGACTCGCCGCGTCCGCCGCAGGCCGGGCAGGTATGCGGGAAGGTGAGATCGAGAGGCACGCGCACGCCCCGGTCGGCCTGCTGCGCCGTCAATTCCACCTCGGCGCGCCGGGTCGCCACGGCCCGTTCGCCGGCCTCGGCGAAGAAGGCGGCCCGCATGCGCGCCACGATCGGGGCCATCGACGGAAAATCGATGGCGACCTCGTCGGCGAGCACGGACGTCGAGCGACCGCTCCGGGGTCGCCGGCGGGACGACCCGTCGCCGCTCGACCCGGGGTTGCCGACGCGTGACACGGGCGGACCTTCGATCATCCGCGCCGGCGCATCGGGGATGTGCGTCGACAGCTCGTCGTGCAGGCGGCGGGCCAGGGCCCAGTACGCTCGACGAACCCCGGCGCCGCCGGCGTCACGGAGAGGTCCCGGGGTCGGTTCGACGGACACGCACCGTACGATAGGAGTCGCTTCCGAGCGTTGTCAAGGCGGGAAGTGGTGTTACGATCTGCCGCGGGAGCACACCAGCCCATGAGCGACTACACGATCCACAGCGAACCGCGCGCGGGCCACTGGGTGGCCTGGGCCGTCGCGCCGGGCGAGTCCAGGCCGGCCGGCGCGGTCATCCTTCCGGGACAGACGCAGCAGGAAGCCGAGGCGAACGCGCAGCAGTGGATCGAGCGCTTCACCGCGGACCCGCGGCTGCTGCTGTCCTGAACCCGTCCGGACCGTCCCGGCGGCGTCGCGCGCCGTTGCACCACGGCCGGCGCGATCGGTCACGACGCGGCGCTCCGGTCGCCGGCGGACGCGCGGTCCCGCGGCTGTTCCGGGCCTACGACCGCGAGCCGGTGGCTTCGCCCGGTCTTTCCCGTCCAGTCGATCTCGGGTTGCGCTCCGGCCACAGCCCGCTCCATGGCGGCGATGAAGGTGGCGGGCAGTACCTCTCCCAGGCTGCCGCGGTTGGGCTCGACGCGGCCGCCGGTGGCGACAGCGGAGAAATAGAGACGGTCCCGGGCGCGCGTGGCGCCCACGTACAGCAGGCGCTTGCTCTCCTCCCGCTCGGCCAGGCGCTGGTCCTCGTCCGCCTCGGTCCGAAACGGCCAGACGGACACGGACGCCTCCGTGTCGCCCCGGTCCGTCACCCGGACCGGAGGCGTTGCGGCGCCCGCGCCGCGTCCGAGATCGACCAGCAGCACCACCGGGAACTCCAGCCCCTTGGCGGCGTGCACCGTCATCAGGTTGACCGCATCGAACGCATCGACCACCGCGTTCGACACATCGCCCGGCAGTTGATCGAGATGCTCGGCGACACGAGCCATGGTGGCGTAGCCCCGGTTCTGCACGCGCCTGACCAGCCCGCGGAACTTCTTGACGTTCTCGCGCGCCTGCACGGCGTGGCCGGCGCCGAGCTCCGCGTCGTAGGCCGACTCGACCAGCGCCAGGTCGAGCAGCTCGGACGGCGCCACCCGGTCGACCAGTGCTGCCCATCGCGGAACGGTATCGCGCGCCAGGGCCAGCAGCTCCGCATCGTCACCGTGCAGATCCGCCATCGCCTGCGGGACATCGAGAGCCAGCAGCGCGTCGGACAGCCCCCCGGCGAGGCGCGCGAGGGCCCGGTCCGAGATGCCCACGATCCGCGAGCGCAGCAGCGCCGCCGCCCGCAGCTCCGACCACGGGTTCGCCAGGTACCGGAGCAGTGCCCGCAGGTCCTTTATCTCCTCGGCGTCGAAGAAACCGAGACCCTTGTACACGCAGGTCTGGATCCCGCGTCCGTGGAGGGCCCGCTCGAACTCGCCATGACTCTGCCGCGAACGGAAGAGGACCGCGACGTCGCCCGGTTCGGCCCGGCGGCGCAGACCCGTGCGGCGGTCGCGGACCTGTCCGTCCCGGAGCAGGCGCGCGATCTCGCCGGCCGCCAGCTCCGCACACCGTTCGACGCTCTCGCCCACCGCGAGCCCGAGCGCCGGGTCGCGGCCTCCCGCCGCGTCCGGCGGCCCGGCCAACGGAAAGCGATCGTGCTCGTCGAACCGGAAGGCGTCGCGCCGGGCCGGCGCCTTCTCGATCGCCGTGAAGAGGTCGTTGACGAAGGCGAGCAGGTCCGGCACGGCCCGAAAGCTGTGCGAGATCCATTGGCGCACCCGGCCCTCCGGCCCGTCCGGCCGCAACGCCGCGACCGCGACTCCCGCGTCCTCCAGCACGGAAACGTCGGCGTCCCGGAAACGGTAGATCGACTGCTTGCGGTCCCCGACCACGAACACGCTGGGCGGCAGGGGCGCGTCGTCCACCAGTCCGCTGCCCTCGCCCCAGGACTGCACCAGCAGCGAGACCAGCTCCCACTGGACGCGGCTCGTGTCCTGGAACTCGTCGACGAGCACATGGTGATAGCGCGACTCGAGCCGATAGCGGGAACGCGCGAACTCGTCCATCTTCCGCAACAGGTCGACCGCACGCTCGAGAACGTCGGAGAAGTCGAGCAGCGCGCGTGCCTCCAGCTCGCGGCGGTACTCGGCCACGCCGATGCGGAAGAGGCGCTGCACGCCGCGCGCAAGCGCCAGGTTCACGTCGCGATCGAAGCGGGTCAGCACGTCGTGCACGACCGGCGCCAGCGTCGCCGCGGCCGCGCGGAAACGGCGGCCGCGCGGCGTGCCGCCCGGCAAGCGGGGATCGGTGAACCGCTTGCGCGGTGCGCCCGAGCGCGTCAGGAAGTACGCCCGCAGCCGATCCAGCGCCGCCCGGATGCGCGCCGGCTCCCGCTCCGCGAGCCGGCCGAGGTCGGCCAGGTCGCGGGCCACCACCGCGAACGATCCGCTCTCGGACGGTCCGTCATCCAGCACGCGCCGCAAGCTGGTGCGCATCCCGCCCATCCGATCCGCAAGGCTCGCCGCCGCGGCGCGGCAGGCGCCGGCCGCCGTCGAGTCCCGCGGCACGCCCCGCAGGACCCGCCTCAAGGCCGCCGATACCGCGGTGCGCCGCTGCAGCAGGTGGGTCACGGCTCGGCGCACGCGCCATGGCCCGAGCTGCGCGAGCAGCATGGCGACGTCGGGATCGTCATGCGCGGCGGCGCTGCCGGTCACCAGCGTCCGCTCGACCGCCTGCCGGACGATGTGGGGAATCTCCATCTCGTCCGCTACCGCGAAGTCCGGGTCGAGATCGGCCTCGAGCGGGAACTCTCGCAGCAGCGACAGGCAGAAGGCGTCGATGGTGCTGATCGTGATCTCCCCGAGCCGCTCGCGCAGCTCGCGCCAGCGCGCCTCCCCGGCGCGCGAACGCGCGGCGTCCTGCTTCAACTCCTCCACGATCCGCTCGCGCATCTCGGCCGCGGCCTGCCGCGTGAAGGTGATCGCGAGCACGTGCAGGGGATCGATGCCGGCGCGCAACAGGTTCAGATAGCGGGTAACGAGCACCGAGGTCTTGCCGGTGCCGGCCGAGGCTTCGAGCACGACGTTGCGGCGCGGATCCACCGCGGCCAGACGGGCCGCCTGATCCGGCGGTGCGGCGGCCGACCGGCGGTCACGCGTCCTCGACATTTTCCTTGCGGCAGACGGTGGGAAACGAACAGGTCATGCACCGCAGCCGATCCACCGGCCGGGGCGGGTATTCGCCCGCCTCTATGGCCTCCACCAGCGCCACGACTCGTGCCTCGCCCTCGGCAATCGCCGCGGCGACGTCTCCCCCGGGCACCGACACCTGCAGCCGGGGATCGCCGAAGGCGACGTACAGCGCCTCGGTGACACGAAAGTGCTCGCCGCGCTCGGCGCGCAACTGCCGCTCGGCGCAGCGCGCATAGACCGGGAGCTGCAGCGCGCGCGAGGGATCCGGGGGCCGGCTGGCCTTGTAGTCGATGACCCGCAGCGTCCGGTCCGCATGCAGATCGATGCGGTCGACGACGCCGCGAATCGCCACCGTCCGGCGGGCCGGCGGGCTTCCGAGCTCGAAGCGCCCGTCGATGCGGTATTCGAGCAGCCGCTCGACGACCCCGGTCTGGCGTTCGATCTCGGCGACGAACACCCGCTCGGCCAGCCCGGGGGACGCGGCCGAGCCCAGCAGCCAGCCGCGAGCCACGGCCCGGTCGATCGGCGGCAGCGCGCCGAGGGCGTCCTCCGCCGCTGTCTCGAAGCGTTCCAGTGCGGCGTCGAGAGTGGCCAGCGTCACCGCGCCGCGACCGGCCCTCTGCCAGTCGCGGAAAAACGACTCGAAGACACGATGCAGAAACAGGCCCCGCTGTTCCGGGGTCATCGTCTGCTCGGACGCGCGCTCCACCTCGAGGCCGAGCGCGTGAGACGCGAAGTACTGGAACGGGCAACCGGCGTACCGCTCCAGCGCGCTCACGGTGTACGCACGCGCCGGTTGACGCCCGGCGCGGCCGGACGCCCGCGCACCACCGGCGCGCGACCCGTTCGTCCGCCCGACGCGCAGGGCCCGCCAGCGCCGGCCGATGCCCGCATCCCCCGGCGGCCCGAGCCGGTCGCCGGGCGCCCCGGCCGGATCGTGGTCCGGCGCCGGCACCCGCTCGGCAACGAAGCCGTCGAGGTCCTCGAGCAGCGGCGAAGCCGCGACGACCGCGTCGTCCTCCAGCACGAATGTCGACAGCCAGACGCGTTTGTCCGCCAGTCCGAGCAAGTCGCGAAACGCGGCGCGGGAGGCTCGCAGGCGATCGCGTTCGCGCGGCCATCCGAGCCCCGCCAGCAGACCGGCCGGATAGAAGACGTTGCGGGTCGTGCGTCCGGGCCATTCGGTCTCGACGAGGCCGGCGACGAACACGTCGTCGAACCGCCCGTACACGGCCGCCTGGACGTCGATGAGGTGGACACCTTCGACCGGCGCGCCCGCGGGACGGGTCCGGCTCTCGATCCAGCGCCGCACGACCGACGTGACCTCGACGACGTCGACCTCGCGTCCGGCGTCGTCGAGCGAACGGTTCGCCGCCTCGAGCGCCTCGAGGCCCTGCCAGACGAGCGCTCGCCCCTCCCCGGCCCGGCCGCCCGGCTCGCCGGTGTCGAGGGGAGCCGCATGGCGCTGCAGGAACGAGCGGAGCGTCTCGAGTTGGGCGGCCAGCGGCCGCGGCTCCCGGAGCGGACGCAGCTCGCCAGCCAGCGCGAGCACACAGCGCAGGGCGCCGGCCGCCGCGCGGCGGGTTTCCGTCTCCGCGGCCCAGTCCGCGGCGGACCCGGAGAGCAGGTCCAACCCGCCGCTGAAGCGCATTTCCGCCAGCGCACGGTCGAGCGCGCGAACGGCCCCGGCGGCAGGCGGCGGCCCGTCCGTTTCGAAACGAAAGTGCGGCGACCGCAGCAACTCCATCGTCGGCCCGCGACCGAATCCGCTCGCCGCGCACGCGAGGACCAGGTCGACTGCCGCGGCGTAGGGCTCGACGGCGAGCGGAAGCGCATCGCCCGGAGTCACCGGCAGCGCGGCCGCATCGAAGGCCGAAGGCGCCAGATACAGATAGGGCAGGGGGCGCTGCACCACGACCGCGGCGGCCGCTGGCGCACGCCCGTCGGCCGTAACGCCCCGGCGCACCCGGCGTGCAATTCCGCGCAGCTCCTCTTCGCGGTCTCGCCATACGAAGTACGGCCGATCCGCCGACGAATCGGGAACGACGACGGCGGGCGGGCGGCCGCCGTCGGTTCGGACGCGCGTCTCCGCGAGGCCGGGCAGCAAATCGTCGAGCCGCTCCCGAAAACCGCTGTCGAGCACCCCATCGGTCGCGATGACGGTGACCCGCTCCAGCCTCGGGAGACGCGCCAGCAGATCGAAGTCCGCCGGGTACAGACCCGCCGCGTCCGCCACCTGGTCCGGTACCGTCACGACGATCTCCGACACCTTCCGGAGCGGCTCCGCGGCGAGCAGCCGCTCGCGCAGGCGATGCTCGTCGACAAGGCGGCGCGTATCGATCCTGCGGTCGTAGGCTCGGAACGCCGCCACCAGGAAACGGGTCTGGAGCAGGAGGCGCCGGGCTCCGCGATCGAGGTCCGCGCTCGGCTCTAGCTCGTCGAGCAGGAGACGCTCGAACGCGTCGACCGAGCGGCGCCGGCGCCGGAGCTGATCGTAGAAGGCCAGCAGCGCCGCGACGATGCCGGGCCGCAGGCGGAACGGAGGAATGCAGCCGGCGGCCCGTGCTTCGGCGGCCGCGGCGGCGCCGACAACCTGTCGTTGAACCGGGGTGAGCAACGGCGGACAGGACCCGTGCCGCCCGCGCAGCCACTCGTACCACTCGCTCCGGGTGACCAGGGCCACCCGACGGTGCTCCACGCTCGCCGCGGCCAGCGTGCGCTGCAACTGACCCGCCGCCGCTCGGGTAGGTGTCAGCACCGCTGCCGGCCGCGACGCCTCGATGCAGCCGGTCACCGCATCCACGATTGCGTGCTGGAACGCGCGCAGCGTCGGCGCCCGCAACAGGTGCGTCTCCCGCGGCGTGATCAAGGCGCGCTCCCCGCAGAGCCGAACCGACCGACCCCCGCGCGCGCACCGCGGGATCTCCGCCTACGTGCGGTCCCGAATGCCGGCTGCTCAAACACTGTGGACAATCTGTGTCCCACCTGTGGATTCCTGGCCGCGACAGTTTTTTTCGAGCCGGTTTCCCTTGTGGTGCATACGCCCCTCGACCTGTGGACGCGGCATTCGTGTCGGCTTTCGCTTGATTGAACCCGGCGGCTCGTTAGAATTTCGGGACTCGCGTCCGGCGCCGCCACCCTTACCCATGCCCCCTACCGTTCAACGCTTCGAGCAGACCATCGGGGGCCAGCCCTATGCCATCGAGGTCAGACCCGTCGTGGGAAACCGCTGGCGGGCCTGTCTGGTTCGCTCCGCCGGGGTTCCGACCGCCCTGATGCCCTTCTACGGCGCGACGCCCCGTGCCGCGCTCGAAGCACTCGTCACGTGGCTCTCGCATGCCCATGGCATCGAGGCGGATTCGCTATAGTAGCCGTGGGTTGGCCCGCACCGCGATGCGTCTTCGACGTTGGCTGCCGGTGGCGACCGGTGTCTGGCTGGCGGCCGCGCCGGCCGCGGTCGAATCCGCGCAGTTCCGCCCCCGCGCCACCGTTCGCGTCTTGGCCACCGGCGGCACGATCGCCAACCATCCCGACGGCCGGCTGACGGCTCGAGAGCTGACCGATCTGATTCCCGCGGCGGGGCGCTACGCGGAGGTCGAGACCGAGCAGTTCGCGAACCTGCCGAGCAGCTCGCTCACGGTCGAGCACTGGCTCGCGCTGGCCCGGCGGCTCAACCGTCTCTTCTCCGCGCGGGGCGACCTGGACGGCGTCGTCCTGACGAGCGGGACCGACACGCTCGAAGAGACCGCCTACTTCCTCCACCTGACGGTCAGGACCGACCGGCCGATCGTCGTGGTCGGTGCGATGCGCCCACCGAACGCTCCCGGCTACGACGGCGCGGCGAACCTGCTCGACGCCGTCCGGGTCGCCGCGGCGCGGGCCTCGCGCAACCGCGGCGTGGTCGTGGTCGTGAACGGGGAGATCCACGCGGCGCGCGACGTAAGGAAGGCGCATGCACAACGGCTGGACAGCTTCGACTCCGGGCGCCGCGGCGTGCTCGGCGTCGTCGACGCGGATCGTATCGAGTACTACCGGCGTCCGACCCGCCGGCACACCCGCCGGACCGAGTTCGACGTCGCCAGGCTCGACAGACTGCCCCGCGTAGTCCTCCTGACGAGCTACGTCGGCGCATCGGGCGACCTCGTCCGGGCGGCCCGCGACCTCGGCGCCGATGGCGTGGTGGTCGCCGCGGCCGGCGCGGGTTCGACGACGCCGGACCAGGCCGCCGCAATCGACGAAGTCATCGCCGACGGCATCGTGGTGGTCTTGACCACGAGAACCGGAGGCGGCCGGGTGCCGGCTCGTCTCCGGCAGATCGCGCCGCCGGCCGGAACGGCGGACTCGCGCGGCGCGGGGCGCCGGGTTTCCGGCGAGAGCCTCTCGGCGGTCAAGGCGCGGGTCCTGCTGATGCTGGCCCTGACCAGAACGCGCGACGGCGCCGAGATTCAGCGCATGTTCACGATGTATTGACGTCGCGGAAGCCGGGCGGGGAGGATGGTGGACCAGACGGGGGTCGAACCCGTGACCTCGTGAATGCCATTCACGCGCGCTCCCAACTGCGCCACTGGCCCACACCGGGCGGTTGGCCGCCCGACTTTCATTTTAGGGAACCGCGTCCCTCCGATCAACGTGGCGCAAGGCTCGCCGGCGCCGGTCGGCCGAACACCCGGCGGTACGCCTCGGGCGTATCGATGTCGACGAAGGCGCCGCTGTCGTCGACCGGCACGTTCTCGATCGCCGCTTCCAACGCGCGCACCACCGGCTTCGCTCCCGCTTGCGGGTCGGCGTCACGCAGCGCTTCGAAGACCGACCGGTCGAACACGACCGGGTGCCCGTGCGCGGAATCGCGCCGCCGGATTGGACGCACGATCGGCGCGCGCGTACGCGCATACGCCTCCAGCAGGGCGCGAACGGTGGAGACGCCCACCAGGGGAATGTCGACCAGGGTGACGAGAACCGCATCCAGGCCGGGGCGGTCGAGCGCCTCGAGGCCGGTCAGCAGCGACGAGAGCTGACCCCGCGAGGGATCCGGATTGAGGATGATCCGCGGCTCCGGCGGGGTGGCCGCCAGCGCCCGACGGATGGCGTCGACCGGCCCGTCGCCGGCGGCCACGACCACGAGGTCGTCCACGCCGGCCTCGCGCAGGGTGCGCACCAGACGGCTGACGAACGAATCCCGATCGTCGACCGGAAGGAGCGCCTTGGGCTGTCCCATGCGCGACGACCGGCCGCCGGTGAGGATCAGGCCCGGCACGGTCACGCCTCGATCGTAGCCCGACCGACGCGCGTTGCGTTCCGCGGCGCAGGCTCCTAGAATCTGCCACATGAGCAACGGCAACGTGGACATTCGGATTCGCTGCCAGCAGTGCGGGCAAGACATGGAGCTCCGGGATCCGGCGCCCGGTCAGCCGTGGCCGCCCCAGCAGTTCTGGCAGTGCGCGGCGTGCGGGCGCAACTTCTGGACGACGTACCCGCCGCCCAAGAAACCGAAGCAGCGGCCGTCCGGCGCGGCAGGCGACGAACCGGGATAGGCGCGCAACGCGCCCGTGCTCCGGGTGAATCCAAAACGTGGTTGACTTCTCACAGCGACGTTACTAGACTGCCTGCTTCCGGTTACGCATCCGCGTGGAAGCCGTAGGGAAATTCCCGGGGGTCGGGGAAGTGGCGGCGGGGATGCAGGCGGCTCAAGGGAGCGTGGTGTCCGCCGGTTGGGTTGGAGGCGCGCTCCCGCGGAGGAACGGCATGCCGAGCGGCACTATTGCACGTCTGTTGATCGACAAGGGTTTCGGGTTCATCCGCGACGAGGGCGGCATCGAGCACTTCTTCCACCGCAGTGCGGTGCGCAGCGCCGTGTTCGAGCTCCTTCGTGAGGGCCAGCGTGTCGAGTTCACTCCCGAGCAGTCGGAGAAGGGACCGCGCGCCGGAGAAGTTCGTCTGCTCGAAGGCTAGCCGGCGGCTCCTGTCGTCGGCCGGCCGAGGTCCGTCGTCCTCAGATCGCGTCCCAGGCAGGCCGCCACGTTTGCTTCGCTTTAGCGCACGCGCCAGTGAATTGCGCGTGCTCTTGATGCATGCGTGCGGTTCTGCGCCAGCCAGCACGAATCCGACAGACAATCTACCGCGGGGAAGCGAACGGGGCCCGGTGGCCCTCCCGGTCTTCAAAATCGGTCGCTCCCCGCTCGCGCGGGGGGGCTGGGTTCGACTCCCAGGCGCTTCCGCCAACCCTTGCCGCTTCGGTCGGCGAAGGCCTCGCGGATTCAGCCCGCGGCAAGCAGAAAGCGGCTCGGATCCGTCAGATCCGGGAGAACCGCGTCAGCTCCCGCGCGCCATAGCTCCTCTTCGGTGAACGGACCCGTCGCGACACCCACTGAGCGGGCGCCCGCCGCGGCGGCGCACTGCACGTCCAACGGAGTGTCGCCGATGACTACCGCCTGGTTCGCCGAGGCCACATCGATGCCGGCGCGCCTCGCTCGGCCGACGGCCACCGGCACGAGATCGTCACGCCGCGGCGCATCGTCGCCGTAGGCCCCGCACGTGAAGTAGCGCTGCAGGGCGAAATGCTCCAGCTTGATGCGTGCCGCCACGGCGATGTTGCCGGTCAGCAGCCCACAGGCCGTGTCCGGCCGTTCCCGCAGCCGCTCGAGCAGGCGGCGCACCCCCGGCATCAGACCCTTCCTGGGCCCCGGCAGCAGGATCTCCCGCTCGAAGTGCTCGCAGTATCGCGTCAGGAATCGCCGGCGCTCTGCCGCGTCCGCCGCGACCCCGGCGCGGTGGAGCGCGTCGCCCAGAATGAGCGGGTCGGTACGCCCCGCCACCGCGATGCCGGAGAACGCGCCGGCGACGCCGAAGAGCTCTTCGAACGTGCGGTTCAGGGCGCGCGTGCCGGCTCCGCCGGACAGCAGCAAAGTCCCGTCGATGTCGAACAGCAGAAGCCGCGTCACTCGAGCAACCGGTTGACTTCGGCCACCGAATCCGCCGCCGTGGCGAGTGCGACGAGCTCGGCGCGAAACGCCAGGAGGTTGGTGACGCACGCCAGGACGGCCGGCAACGAGTGCACGACGGCCGGCAACACATCCGTGTCGACGCCGCCCCCCAGAATCGCCGCGAGCATCGTCAGGGCCATGGCCAGCGTCCCGGTCGAGAAGACGGGACGGCGCGCCCGGGCCACCGCCAGATGCAACTCGTCGGACAGCCCTCCGTCGGTCACGGCCTCGCGAATGGCCTTCCCCTTGCCGATCAGATAGAACATCGTCATCGAGTGCGCCAGCAACGTGATGAACGTGAAGAAGATCGCGAAGGTCACGTGGCGCGAAATCTGCTCGGGGGCGGACGCCAGAAAGCCGAGGACCGTGACGTACCAGAGGCCCCCGATCCCGAGCACGGTCGCGGTGACGAGGGCCGCCGTCATTGCAGCACCTCGGACTGCATCGACTGTTCTCGGACCGCGGCGTGCGCCTCCCGAACCCGCCGGAACAACGGCGGGAAACGCTCGCGCGGAAGGCCCACGCGTCCGAAACAGCCAGCCCGCGGATGGTCGTCGCCGTGGAAATCCGAACCGCCCGACACGGCAAGACCATGCTGGCCGGCCAGACGCAGATAATGCGACTGCGCCGCCGCGTCGTGATCGCTGTGGTAGACCTCGATGGCGCCGAGGCCTGCCTCCACCAGCTCGGGGATCAGGTCGTCCCTGCGGAGCAACCCCGGATGCGCCAGCCCCGCGACGCCGCCGGACCGTTTCACGAGGCGGACGACGTCGACCGGTGACGACCCGGTGCGCGGCACGTAGGCGGGCCTGCCCTCGGCCAGCCAGCGGTCGAAGGCCTGCTGCAGGCTCGTTACATGGCCGGCATCGAGCAGCGCGCGGGCGATGCTCGGCCTGGCGACCGTCTTGCCCCCCGCCTCGGCGCCGGCGATGAGGTCCTCCAGGTCGATCGGCGCCCCCAGCGCCGCCAGACGCGCGGCCATCTCTCGAGCACGCCGCGAGCGGTCCAGCCGTTGGCGATCGAGAAACGCCGCCAGTCCCACCGGCGCAGGATCGAGGAAGTAGCCGAGCATGTGCACGTCGCGCCGCTCGTGCACGGCGGTGATCTCGATACCGGGGAGGAACTCCATGCCGCGCGCCGCGGCCGCCGCCACCGCCGCCGGGATCCCCGCCACGGTATCGTGATCCGTGACGCTGAGCGTCCGAATCCCGAGGCGATGGGCGCGTTCGACCAGCTCGGGCGGGGCCAACGCACCGTCCGACGCCGTCGTATGGGTATGGAGATCGATCATGGACTCGACCGCGCAGGACCTACGGAGAGAGCGAAGAATCCGCGTGCCGTCCGTTACGCACTCGCGCGCCGCGGCCGCTTGGCGGGAGTCGCCGCCGCCGTCTTGGATTGCCGGGCGCGGAGCGCGCGGTACTCGCTCGTGAGCAACTCCAAGTGCTCGCGTTCCTCCTCGGCGAACTCCAGGAAGATCCGCTTGCCCTCCGAATCCTCGAAGCGCTCGCCGTAGCGCTTGAAGAAACGATGCGAACCGCGCTCGCAACGAATGCCGATCTTGAGAGCCGCCCTGTCGTCGACGCCGCGTGACAGCTCCTCGGCCCCCGCGGCGAACAGCCCGTTCGCCGCCCCCTTGAAGAAGAGAAACGTCGGGTGCGATTCGAGTCGCGGATCCTGCTGCACCAGCTCCGCGTAGCGCGCCTCCAGTGTGGCGAGGTGCTCCTTCTCTTCTTCGGCCAGCTTCTTGAACACCTGGCGCCCGCGCGTATCCCGGGTCAGCCGGGCGGCGCGCCGGTAGAACTCGAGGCCGCTGCGTTCGGTCGCGATGGCGATGCGCAACGCGTCGCGGGCGAAGAGCAGTTCCGTCGTCACCTTGTCCGCGGTTGGCCGGCGGCCGGTCCGGCACGCTTCGCAGGTGCCGTAGATCTGCACCACGCTCTTGCGCGACTCGAAGCCCCGCGCCGCCGAGATCTCCTCGATCAGCCCCTCGATGTCCGACGACAGGAACTCGGACGACTCGTTGCAGCTCTTGCAGATGAGGTGAAAATGGCGGGGATGGCGGTAGGAATGCTCGAACCGGAACCGGCCCTCGCCGAAGTCGACCTTGCGTGCGATGCCCGCCTCGACCATCCACTGCAACGTGCGGTAGACCGTTGCGCGACTGATCTTCCTGCCGTCGCGGCGCACCACGTCCACGAGATCGTCGGCACTCAGGTGCCCGTCCTGCTGCAGGAAGATGTTGACGATCAGATCGCGTTTGCCGGACCGCCGGCCGCCGGGAGGGCGATGGCGCTCGACGTACTCGGACTGCGGATCCATCTCACGCATCGGCCGGCCGGGGCCGGCGCCGCGACGAAGCTGCGAACTCGTCGAAACCGGTTACGGTCATGTTCCGAACGACTGCCCGCATCCGCAGGTCGACTTCGCGTTCGGATTGCGGATCGTGAAACCGCCGCCCATGAGATTGTCGACGAAATCGACTTCGGCTCCCGCGAGGTAGCGCACGCTGATGGGATCGACGAACAGCTTGACGCCGTTCGATTCGAAGATCCTGTCCGCTTCGGCGTCCCCCGAGCCTTCCTCGATCATCAACCCGTACTGGAACCCGGAGCAGCCGCCACCCTGAACGAACACGCGCAAGCCGGCGTCGTTCTTCTGCTCCTCGGCCAGCAGCGCCTGAATCTTGCCTGCCGCCGCGTCGGTCACGGCCACCGGCCCGCTCACAAGCGTAGTCGTTTCAGCCACTTCAATCATCTCCCCAAGTGCGTACCACAGTATAGCGCGCCTACTCTCGCGTGAACACGCCTGCCGGGGCCGTGCGATACTGGCGGCGCATGGCGCACGACGATCCCCTCGACGACGCGGAGCGGCGCTGGCTGCGGCTGACGGACGCGCGGCCGGACCTGGGCGCCGCCGTCGACATGCAGCGGGTGCTCGTGACGCGCAGCGTGGAGTTGATGGCCGAGGTCCCCCGCATCACCGGGGAGACGAGTGCGGCGCCCGCCGACCTGCTCGAACGCCTCGGACGGCAACGAGCCCCGGTGCTCGATCTGGCGGTCGACATCGACGTCGACAGGCTGCTGCCGTTCCTCCTGGGGTTCTGCGACGACTTCATCGCCGGCGGCGCCGGCGACCCGGCGCGGCGCGGGCGCGCGGTCATCGAGACGGGCGAGATCGAGCCGGGGTCCCTGCTGCGCGCCTCCCTCGCCCGCCGGCAGGAAGCGATCCGCCAGCGGGCGAACCACGTCGGCGTCGCCCCGGACCTGGTCTGGCTGGTCGCCGAGCTTGCCGTGGGACCGGTGGCCCACAGGCTCCAGCACGCCGCGCTGGTGTCCGTTTCGTCCGCCCCGCCGGAGGTGCGGAGCGCCCTGCGCGCGTGGTCCCGCGGCGAGTGTCCCGCCTGCGGCTCCTGGCCGGCCCTCGCGGAGGTGCGGCTTGGAGCGCGCTACGCGCGGTGCTCGTTCTGCGGGGCCGACTGGAGTCCTCGAGCCGACGCGTGCGTCTACTGCGCCGAATCGGGGACCGCGTTCCTCACCGCGGCGGCCGGCGAAGCGCAGTCCGGAAGGCGCATCGAGTTCTGCCGGGCGTGCGGTGGCTACCTGAAGCAGATCGAGCTGCCCGCGGCGACGCCGTTCGCGATTCTGCCGGTGCTCGACCTGGAGACCAGCGACCTCGACGTGCTCGCAGCCGGACGCGGATACGCGCGTCCCTCGATGCGGCCGGTCGCCGAGCCGGATGCACCGTGCCCGGAAGAATCCCGCCAGTCTGCGGTGTAGAACTCACTTCGTTGCGTCCGGCGGCGCAGACTTCTAGGATAGGGGGAATGCGCACGGCACCACGGATTGGCGCCCGGCTGGCGGTCTGGCTGTGCCCGGCCCTGCTCTTCCTGGGCCTCGCAGCCGCCCAGGCACAGGTACGCCCCGCCCACGGCCGCCTCTTTCCGCCTGAAGATCTCGGCGTGCTCGAGGGACCGGACCGGGACGCCTGGCAGGAACCGGAGCTCATCATGGACGCCCTCGGCATCTTCGACGGCGCGGTGGTGGCGGACGTCGGGGCGGGCGGCGGCTGGTTCACCGTGCGCCTGGCGCAGCGCGTCGGCCCCAACGGCCTCGTCTACGCCGAGGACATCCAGCCCCAGATGATCGAGTCCATCAACCGCCGGGTCAGGCGGGCCGGACTCACCAACGTGCAGGCAATCATCGGCACCCCCAGCAACCCGATGCTGCCGGGTCCCATCGACGCGCTGCTGATGGTCGAGGTGTACAGCCAGATCGAGGATCCGGTAACCCTGCTGCGCAACGTCATGCCCCGGCTGAAGCCGGGCGGCAGGGTCGGCATCGTCGAGTACCGGCTCGACGGCGGCGGCCCCGGCCCCCCGCTCGACGAGCGGGTCGAGCCCGAAACGGTCATCCGCGACGCCCAGGCCGCCGGTTTCCGACTCCTGGCCCGCGAGGACGAATTCCGCTACCAGTACCTGCTCGTCTTCGTTCGCAACGACGCGGGACCGCCGGCCGGATAGACGCCCCGCCGCCCGCGATGCACGCCGCTCTGACCATCGCAGGGAGCGACTCGGGAGGCGGCGCCGGCGTGCAGCGCGACCTGCTGACCTTCGCCGCGCACGGCGTCCATGGACTGAGCGCGGTCACCGCCGTCACCGCACAGAACCCGCACGCGATCCCGCGTACGCACCCGCTTCCTCCGGATGTCGTCGCGGCGCAGATCGCGGCCGTCGCCGCCGACTTCCCCGTCGCGGCGGCCAAGACCGGGATGCTTGCGAACGGTTCCATCGTCGCCGTCGTTTGCGAGCAGCTCGCGGCGCTGGCCATCCCGCCGGTCGTCGACCCGGTTCTTGTGTCGACGAGCGGCAATCCGCTGCTCGACGAGAGCGGCTTCCACCTGCTGAAAGCCAGGCTCCTGCCGCTGGCCGCGGTCGTGACGCCGAACCGGATGGAGGCGGAGCGGCTCAGCGGCGCGAAGGTCACTTCGCTCGCGGGAGCGCGGGAGGCAGCGCGGCGCATCCGGGATCTCGGCGCGGCGGCCGTCATCGTCACCGGCGGACACCTGGACGGGACGGACACTGTCGTCGACATCCTCGACGACGGTACGGGCGCCGTCGAGATCGCGACGGGGCGCGTCGGCGGCCCCGCCGGCAGCCGCACCCACGGCACGGGCTGCACCTTCAGCGCCGCCCTGACCGCCGGTCTTGCCGCGGGGCTGGCGCTGCCCGCGGCCGCGGAAGGCGCGCAGCGCTACGTCGCCGCGGCGATTCGGCAGGCTCATCGCTTCGGCCGCGGCGGCCGCGTTCTCGGTCACGGACCACCGGTCGCGGCGCGTGCCGGCGGGCCGAGCCGGCGCGCGGACTGATCACTCGGCGCGCGACTGCTATACTGCCGGGACATGGGGGCGCCGGCCTTCGTGGTCACCACCGAGCCGCTGGAACTGCAACCGATCATCGACCTCGTCGCGCGTCGCCTGGCGGACGCGGCGGCGAGCGCCGGCGCCGTCACCTCGTTCCTGGGCACGGTGCGCAACGAGAATCGAGGCCGGCGCGTCGACCGGCTGGAGTACGAGGCGTACGAGCCGCTGGCGGTGAAGTCCTTCGAACGCATCGCGGCCGAGGCGTACGAACGCTGGCCGGACACCCACGTCGCCGTGCACCATCGCGTTGGGCGGCTGGCCGTCGGCGAGGCGAGCGTCGCCATCGCCGCCGCGTCGCCGCATCGGGCGGACGCGTTCGCAGCGTGCCGTTACGCCATCGAGCGCATCAAGCAGATCACGCCGATCTGGAAGCACGAGTTCTTCGAGGGCGGGGACGTCTGGATCGAGGGCGCCACCGCGGATCCCGACGACGAGGAGGCCCGCGGGCGGGCCCTGCAGGCGGCATGCGCGTAACGGTCCGACTCTTCGCCCGGCTGCGCGACATCGCCGGCGCCTCCGACCTGGCGCGCGAACTGCCCGGGGACGCCACGGCGGACACGGTCTGGAGACTGCTGGCGGACGAGCACCCCGAGCTCGCCGCCTACCGCGGCGCGGTGTCCGTCGCCGTCAACGCCGAGTACGCACGGATGGACGCCCGCATCGCCGACGGCGACGAAATCGCGTTTCTGCCGCCCGTTTCGGGAGGCTGATCGGTCATGTTCGACAAGCTGCAGGCAATCGAGGAGCGGTACGACAAGCTGATGGCGCTCATCGCCAATCCGGCGGTGCAGGCCGACCAGCAGGAGTATCGCCGCCATACCCGCGCGCTCTCCGAGATACAGCCGCTCGTCGAGCAGTTCCGCGAGTACAAGGCGGTGGTGGAGGAACTGGCTGAAACGCGGGAGCTCGCCGCCGGCGACGACGACGACCTGCGCGAGCTGGCCGAGCAGGAGTTGAGCATCCTGGAAGAGCGCCGGGACACGCTCCTGGGCGCAATCAAGGTGCTGCTGCTGCCCAAGGATCCGAACGACGAGAAGAACGTCGTGCTGGAGATCCGGGCCGGCACCGGCGGCGACGAGGCGGGCCTGTTCGCCTCGGACCTCTTCCGCATGTACCAGCGCTTCGCCGAGGAGCAGGGCTGGCGCGTCGAGGTGCTCTCGTCCAACGAGACCGGCGTCGGCGCGATCAAGGAGGTCGTGGCGCTGATCGAGGGCAAGCGCGTCTACAGCCGCCTCAAGTACGAGAGCGGCGTGCATCGCGTGCAGCGGGTCCCGAGCACCGAGGCGAGCGGGCGTATCCACACTTCCACCGCCACCGTGGCGGTGCTGCCGGAAGCCGAGGAGGTCGACATCCGGATCGATCCCAAGGACCTGCGCATCGACACGTTCTGTTCCAGCGGTCCGGGCGGCCAGAGCGTCAACACGACGTACTCGGCGGTCCGCATCACCCACCTGCCGACCGGACTCGTCGTCTCGCAGCAGGACGAGAAGTCCCAAATCAAGAACAAGGCCAAGGCCATGAAGGTGCTGCGGTCGCGCCTCTACGAAATCGAGCTGCAGCGGCAACAGTCCGAGATCGCCAGCGACCGGCGCGGGCAGGTCGGCACCGGCGAACGTTCGGAGAAGATCCGCACCTACAACTTCCCCCAGAACCGCATCACCGATCACCGCATCGGCTTCACGACCCACCGGCTGCCCGAGGTGCTGGCCGGCGATCTGGGGGAGCTCGTCGAGACCGTCGTCACCCACTACCAGTCCGAGAAGCTGAAGTCGGAGAAAGAGGCGGCGCCGGCGTGACGGAGCCGCGCGCGGGCGACGGGGCGACGTCCCTGGTCGACCGGGTGGCGCGGGCGCGGAACTGCCTCGCGCGCGCGGGAATCGCCGCAGACGAGGCGCAGATCGACGCGGAGGTCCTGGCCCGTCACGCACTCGGGTGGGATCGCGCGGCTTGGCTCGCCCGCCGCCGCGACCCCGCGCCCCCGAGCTTCGAGACGCGGTACGCGCCGCTGGTCGCGCGCCGGCGGCAGCGCGAGCCGGTCTCGTGCATCACCCGGCGCCGCGAGTTCTGGGGGCTCGCCTTCGCGGTCGGCCCCGCGGTGCTGACGCCGCGCCCGGAGACCGAGCTGATCGTCGAGGCCGCGGTCGAGCTGCTCGGCGATCGCCGGGGGGCGCCGCTCCGGATCGCCGACGTCGGGACCGGGTCCGGCTGTCTCGCGGTGACCCTCGCCCGCGAGTTCCCACGGGCCTCGGTGACCGGGATCGACATCTCGCCGGCCGCGCTGGCCGTGGCCCGTCGGAACGCGGCAGCGCACGGCGTCGCCGGCCGCATCGCCTGGATCGAGGGCACGCTCGGCGACTGGCTGGCCGGATCCTTCACCGAAGATGGCGACGGGATCGATCTGCTGGTTGCGAACCTGCCCTACGTTCCGACCCGCGACCTGGGCTCGCTTCCGCCCGAGGTCCGCCTCCACGAGCCCCGGATCGCGCTGGACGGAGGCCCCGACGGCCTCGATCCGCTGCGTGGCCTGTTGCGTGCGGCGCCGGCCGGGCTCGACCCCGACGCCCGGCTCCTCGTGGAGATGGGAACGGGTCAGGCCGATGCGCTTCGCGAGCTCGTGGCCGCGGCGAGCGGCGTCGAACTGCTCGACATCCGACCCGACCTGCAGGGCATTCCGCGAACCGCCGTGATCGCCGCCGACCGATCCGTGGACGCTGCCATCGCCTGATACCGAGAACGACCCATGGCCGACTGCCTGTTCTGCAAGATCGCCGCCCGCGAGATCCCGGCCGACGTCGTCCACGAAGACGAACGCCTCGTCGCCTTCAAGGACATCAACCCGCAGGCGCCCATCCATGTCCTCATCATCCCGCGCCGCCACATCTCCACCCTCAACGACCTGACCGCCGACGACGCGGAGCTGGTCGGGGAGATGGTGCACCTGGCGAGCCGGATCGCGGCCGACCGCGGGCACGCGACGGCCGGCTACCGCACGGTCTTCAACTGCAACGCCGCGGCGGGCCAGACGGTGTTCCACATCCACCTGCACCTGCTCGCCGGCCGCGACATGACCTGGCCGCCCGGGTAGGGGTCGGCCTACAACCAGCTGTTTTCCGCCCTTTCGGAACCGATCCTCATCGGCGACCGCACCTGCATCGCTCGAGGATTGCAGAAGGTGATGCCTCGCGTACCTCAGGCGCTTGAGGCAGCGATAGCGCAATCATCGCGCTCGAGGATTCGGCGCCGGAGCCAACCCAGCGGCGACGAGCCATCTCCCGCCGGCCGTTCACGGATCTGAAGGTAACGGATGTGCCGAGAGACAGTCGGATAGCATCGCCCGATGCCGCTGAACTTCCACCCCGGTCCAGGCACTCTGTTGATGTGCGATTTTCGCGGGTTCAAGGCCCCAGAGATGATCAAGAAGCGACCGGTAGTGGTCGTTTCTCCGAGACGTCGGAGGGGTTCCGGACTCTACACCGTTGTGCCCTTGAGCACCCAGATTCCAGATCCGATGGAACGCTTCCATCACCTGATGGACCCTCGCTCGGTGCCTGTCGAGCTTGGCTCGAAGTTGTCCATTGCGAAGTGCGACATGCTCTACACGGTCTCCTTGGCGCGGCTGAGCCAAGTGAGGCGCCGGGGCGGGTACGTCACCCCGCCTCCACAGGTGCTCGAGGCAGATCTCGAGGCGATCCACGATGGAGTGTTGATCGCCTTGGGCCTCTACGACAGAATCAGGGACCTCTTGGGGCTTGACGCCGACGATGTCTATAGCCAATGATGTACAGCGTTCCCGATAAATCGGGCTTGCAAGACTACCCACACGTGGGTAGCAGTCCCCGGCGGGCGATCACGAGCCGCCGGGGGACACTGAAGGGCTCTGCAGCCGCAAGGACGCAGAGCCCATTTTCTTCGCCCCTGCCGACATCGCGTCACCTTGCTGACCCCGCGGGCAGGCGCAGCACCTTCGCGCCGCGGGTCCCGCCCACCTCTCCATCAACAGATGGCTGCGTGCGTACGATCGCTCGACGGATGCCCACCTGTTGCGCCAGGGCCTGTATCTCGACGGTGGTGCGACGCTCGACGTGATCGGCCGTGTCGACGACATCCTCCAGCGGCTGCGAGAACACGCATGACCTACGACGCCCGCGATCGCGCCCGTGCAGCCTTGGGGCCTGTCGGCATGCCAGCAGTCGCTGAGGTAAGTGCTCGTCAACCCTGCTGCGGGCTTTCGCCCGAGCGCCGCAGGTGCAGCGCTTCGACCCCGCGTCCGCCAACTTCACGCGCCGCCTCGCCGACGGCGTGCACGACGAGCTGATCGAACGCGCCGACGACGCGGCGCCGGGCGGAACCTGACGCGGCGAGCTGACGGGAGGCGCGGAGCGAGGTGTGGCCCCTTCCGCGTAAGCATTGAGCCATGGACCACAGAACGGTGACCACGATCATCGCGCTGCTTTTAGACGGCGCCGGTGGCCTGCTTCTGCTGAAGTTCGGGCCCGTCATGGCCAAGGCACTCTTTGGACCCACGGAAACCCCGCTGATGGTGTACACCGCCAGCGAGGAAGAGGCTGACGAGATCCTCCGCGACAGGGAGCGCAGGGAGGGCATCGCACGGTGGGGCGTAGCTGTGGGGCTCTTCCTGATCGCGATGGGCGTCGGATTGCATGTTCTGACGCTATGGATGTAGGTCTGCGACCGTTTCAGCGGCGTTTCGTCAAGCCGGCACTCGCGCCGCACGTCGACACTGCCGCGTGCTCGATTCCTCGCGGGAACGGGAAGAGCTGGCTCGCGGCACATCTGTTGACGCGGGCGCTCACCCCGGGCGACGAGCTACACGAAGACGGCGCGGAGTACCTGCTCTGCGCCGGCAGCATCGAGCAGGCGCGGCTCTGCTTCCGGTTCGTCCGGGCGTGGCTGGAGCCAACCGGGGAGTAGCGCTTCCTCGACTCAGCGCCCCGCATCGGCATCACGCACCGGCAGAACAACACGGGGCTGCGGGTGCTCAGCTCGAACGGGAAGACCACGATGGGATCGTCGGCTGCCCGCTCTTGGTGGCCGACGAGCCCGGCAGTTGGGAGGTCGTCGGCGGGAGTTGATGCACGACGCCATCCAGCCGGCCCAGGGCAAGCCCAGAAGCCCGCTCCGCGTGGTCTACATTGGAACATTGGCGCCGGCGACCTCGGGCTGGTGGCACGACGTGATCGATGACGGATCGCACGCACGTCACTGCACTCCGCGGCGACCCCGAGAGGTGGGACTGCCGGGCGCAGATTCGGCGCTGCAACCCGCTCACGGCTGTCTTGCCCGCGTTCTGGGTATTTCGCTGAAGTTGAACACCGATCTCGGCGAACGTGAACGCTGATTTC
>VXME01000155.1 GCA_009861545.1 Acidobacteriota bacterium
AAACCGGCGTTCAACTTCCCCCGAAATCGGCGTTCAACTTCCTCCGATAAACCCACGTTCCGCGCGAAGCTCATCAAGAAACGCGACAAGGCTCGCGCGGATACCCGCCCGAAAGCCCGGTTCCTGTCCTATCGGTTGAACGTCCCGTCGGCGGGCGAGTCGGCGGTGCTCCTCACCGTTGATGACTGGCACCGCGTCTGCGGTGACGAGGTCGCCGAGCGGATCAGGCACCCGATTGGCGGCGTCGACCCAGGGGGGCGGCCGCCGCCTGGTCGACGGCCGTGGCGCAGTGGCGGTCCGGACGAACCGACGCCATCGCCGTGGCGCCGGGCTTGCCGAGCATCGAGGCGCAGGAGAAGCGCGACCGCGCACCGGCTGGCAGCTAACCGGCGTGTGGTCAGCCAGGAGGCGCTGACCGTTGACGAAGGCCAGCGTGTGCCACCGGTGGCGACGCTGGTCGACCGGCTCCTCGGCTGGCGGCCGCCGCGCTCGTCTGCGACCGCTTCCGCCTTGGTTAGCGTTAGCTGCTTGACGCGGTGCGCGGCCGGGTGCCCGTGGTGCCGCGGGTCGCACGTTGGAGCGAGGCGAGAGAGGACATCCGCGCGCTTCGCATACTGGCGCTCGATGGCCCGCTGTCGGCGGCGCCCGCGTCGCGGGGGCTCATTGAGGCGAGCCTCGCGGTGGCAACCGTCAAGACCGACGACCAGAGCTCCGTCGGACTCGTAAAGCGCGGGAGCAACAACGTGGCCCGAGACGACGCCGCCGCGGCCCTGGGTACTCGCCGCTGGCGAGGTGTCGCGGGGGCCGGTCCGGACGGGCCCACCGCGCCTTCACATCATCTGGGCCGCCTGATGGCGGGCTCGCGCTTCCATGCGAAGATCCCGTCGCGGGTTTGGCTGCGCGTCCGGCGCCAAACAGGGGGATTGGCTCCTCAGGCTGGACTCGAACCAGCAACCCTCCGGTTAACAGCCGGATGCTCTGCCAATTGAGCTACTGAGGAACATGCAAGACCGCTGATCATATCATCTCCGCGCACCGTTGGCGCGGCATCCGCGGCCGGGCCGCAACTATCCGCCGCCGCCGGCACGGTCAGTCATCGCCGCGAACGCTTCTGGACGCGAGAAGCTGCACCACGGATCCGAGCAGGCCGAGCACGAGCCAGGCGGCCGCGAAAGCCTCCTGCCCTTCGAGAGGCACCAGCGGGAACAACCCGGACACGTCGCCCGCCGTGGCGGCCATCGCGGCCTGGTTCCGGGACAGCGCCAGCCCGCCGACCAGCGTGGTCCAGCCCCCGACGAACGCCGTTGCGATGATCACCACGTAGCGACGGACGATCAGCGCCATGAGCGCGCCGAGCACGGAGGCGGCGACCACGAGCCAGATCTCCGGATCGCCTTCGACAGCCAGGTGCACGATGAACGCCGCCGCGCCGGCGCCCAGGAGCGCCACCGTGGCAAGGTAGACCGCCAGGGCCACCGCCGCCCCGGCGAGTCCGCCGGCCAGCGTCGCTCCGATGAACCACCAGCCGTCGAGTTGATCGGCGAACGTGGGCGTGACGATCACGCCGCCGATGAAGCCGTACAGCGCCAGCAGCGGCCGCAGCAACGGGTATCCCGCGAAGCCGGCCACCAGTCCGCCACCGAGTAGAATGACGGCGACGGGAAACTGGAGGGAAACCGACTCCATGACCCGCCGATTATGGCAGCGAGCCGACGGTCTGTCGCCGGCCGCCTCCGTTCCCCCATGAACACACGTCCCGCGACATCCGGCCGACCTTCGGGCACGGTCGGCCTTCTTGCCACGATCGGCGGCCTCGGGCTGTTCGGGTACTACCTCCACGAAGCCGGCGTCGGCACCGTGGCCGGCCATATCGGCGAGTTGGGCTGGACGTTCGGTCTGGTGATCGTGCTGTCGGGCCTCCGTTTCGCGGTGCGCGCACTGGCCTGGCTGCGGTGTCTGCCGCCCGGACACGGCCTCGGCCTGCGCAGTCTGCTGCCGGCGTTCGTGGCCGGCGACGCGGTCGCCAACCTGACCCCGCTGAGTCTCGTCGCCGGCGAGCCGGTCAAGGTGCTGTACCTCCGGGACCGCGCGCCCCTCGGCCGCACGGTTCCGGCACTGGCGGTCGAGACGCTCTTCTACACCCTGTCGGTGGTCGTCGTGGTCGGCGCCGGCGCGGTCGCGCTCGTGATGATGGTCCAGCCGCCGGCATCCGAATGGCTGCTCTACGGCCTGCCTCTGGCGACCCTCGTGCTGTTCGTGGCGGGCGCGCACTGGCTCATCTGGAATCGCGTCCGGGCCGCCAGCGCGCCGCTCCGCTGGCTCGCCCGGCGCGGCGTGGCGACCGCGTTGCTCGAGCGGGCCGCGGATCGCGCCCGGAACGCGGAGTCCCGCATCCACCGCGACTACCCGCGGACGTGGTCCCACGTGCTGCTGGTGGCCTCACTCGAGATGTCGTTCCATGCCCTGGCCGTCGCCGAAGCGTTCGTCGTGCTCTCGGTCATCGGAGCCCGAGCCCCCACGCTCGTGGAGGTCTTCGTGTTCGAAGCCGCGAACCGCTTCGTCAACGTGATCTTCAAGGTGGTCCCGCTACGCATCGGCGTCGACCAGGCCGGCACCGCGGCGGTAGCGACATTGTTGGGGTTCGGCGAGACCACCGGCGTCACGCTGGCGACCACGCGCACGGCGCGCATGCTCGTCTGGATGGCCGCCGGCCTAGCGGTGCTGGCGCGCCGCGGACTCTCCCCACGCAGACTCGCGGCCGAGAAGCGGGAACCCGCGGCGGTAGCGGTCATGGCGCGCTCGCCCGCCGGCGCCCGGGCGCCGAAGAGCCGCCTCCGGCAGGCGGTACCCGCGGAAGCGGACCGGCGGCGGCTCTACGCGGCCTTCCTGGCGGACACCGTGGCGATCCGCGGCGCCCTGCCGGACGTCGCCTGGCGCGTCGCCTACGCGCCCGGCGCCGAAGCCGACGGATTCGCCCCGCTCGGCATCGACCGGACCCTGCTGCTTCCCCAGCGCGGGGACGACCTTGGCGCGCGGGAACGCAATCTGTTCGAGGATCTCTTCGCGGCCGGCTTCACCAGGGTAGTGCTCATCGGATCGGACCTGCCGACGTTGCCCGCCGAACACGTCGCCGACGCGCTGGCGCGACTGAGACCCGGAACCGTGACGCTGGGCCCCGCCGCCGACGGCGGCTATTACCTGATCGGCCTGACCGCTCCCGATTCGGGCGACGCCGTTCCGGATCTGTTCACCGGCGTCCGCTGGGGAACGTCCTCGGCATTCGAGGATACGGTGCGCGCCGCCGCCCGGTCCGGAATCGCAGTGGAGCGGATCGCGGGGTGGTACGACGTCGACGACGCGGATGACATGGAGCGCCTGCGGCGCGAGGTCGGTCCGGCCAGCGAGGAGACCCGCGCGCCGGCGACCGCCCGCGTGCTGGAACGTCTGACCGCAGAAGAGGCATTGTCACGGACCCCGACGGGGCGCAGCGACGACCGCGACTGATCCGGCCACCGCCTCCTACAGGTCGCGCCGGCCCTCCATCGCCTTGTGGATCGTCACGTCGTCGGCGTACTCGATGTCGCTGCCGACCGGCAGCCCCATCGCTATCCGGGTGACGCGCACGCCGAGCGGTTTCAGCAGCTTCGCCAGATAGATGGCCGTCGCCTCGCCCTCGACGTTGGGATTCGTCGCCAGGATGACCTCGGCGACCTCGCCGCGGCCGACGCGATCGAGCAGGCTCTTGATGCGCAGTTCGTCGGGGCCGACGCCCTGCAACGGCGACAGCGCTCCCATCAGCACGTGGTAGGCGCCGTTGAACTCCTTCGTCCGCTCCACCGCGGCCACGTTGTGGGGATCTTCCACGACACAGATGACGCTGCGGTCGCGGCCGTCGTGCGTGCAGTAGTAGCAGGGGTCGGCGTCGGTGATGTTGTGGCAGACCGAGCAGTAGGTGATCCGCTCCTTGACATCCCGGATGGCCCCGACCAGCGCCTCCACGTCGTCACGCGGCTGGCGCAGCAGATGAAACGCGAGCCGCTGGGCGCCCTTGGCCCCGATGCCCGGCAACCGTTGAAGCTGGTCCACCAGCGCCTGGAGCGGTCCGAGCTCGGTCATCCACCAAATCCCGGAATCCGCAGGCCGCCCATCATGCCGCCCATCCGGCCGGCTACCTCCTCGTCGACCTTGCGTTGCGCGTCGTTGACCGCCGCCACGATGAGATCCTGGAGCATCTCGACGTCGTCCGCGGAGACGACCTCGGGATCGATCGTGACCGCCCGCAACTGCTTGACGCCGTTCATGACGACGGTCACCATGCCGCCGCCGGCCGTTGCCTCCACCTCCGTGGCGGCGAGCTCACGCTGCAGGCGTTCCTGCATTTCCTGGGCCTGCTTCATCATCTGTTGGATGTTCATCAGATCTTCTCGACGGCGGTGATTTCCGCCGGAAACAGCTCCAGCATCGCCTTGACGACGCTGTCGCCGAGCGCCCGCGCGCGCAACTCGGCCGCCGGGCCGTCCGCGGCCGGGGGATGGTCACCCGCCGCCTGCTTCTCCCCGGCCACCGCACCCGTCCCGCCGGCGCCCCCCGGAGACGCGACCGTGCCGCCCTGCGCCTCTGCAACCGGCGCCTCGGCGGCCTGCTCCTGCACCACTTCGACCGTCAGCCGCCGCCCGACCACCCGTGCGCACAACGTCTCGATCCATTCCCGCTTCGCTCTCAGTTGAGCGGCCAGGGTCTGCCGCGCCGGGGGGAAGGCGAAGACGAGGCGATCCTCCACGATCTCGATCCGTTGCGCCTGAGAGGCGACCGTCCCGTAGAAGAACCGGCTGGCCTGCCTGATCTCCGCCAACAGCCTGTCCGTCGCGTCGGCCTCCCCCGAACCGGCGGCGGGGGCGGGAGTCGGCGCGGCGGGCGTACGAGCCAGGCTGGGCGCTCCCGGGGAGGAGGCCGCACCGAGCGGCATGCTCGGCGTCTCCGGATCCGTGCGCACGGCCTCGACGCCGTTCGGCGCCGCCTGCGCTCCTCCAGCCATCCGCGAACCGCCCTGCGCCGGCTCGGACGGAGACGAGACGTGTTCCCGGCCCCCCGGCGCCCCGTCTGCCACGCGTTCCGCCGAAAGGGCCGCGGACGCCCGCCGCGGCGCGGGCTTCGGGCGCGGCTTCCGCTGCGGGCCGGCGGATGACGCCCCGGCGGACGCCGAAGCGCCGCGCCCCTGCAGCAAGTCGGTGAGCGGCACCAGCTTGCGCAGGTGCATCCAGCGGAGCAGAGCCATCTCGAGGTGGTAACGCGGCTGCATCGCGGTCCGGATCTCCACCTCGGCGCGAGCCATGGCGTCGAAACCGCGGAGCAGATCCTCGCGTGAGAACCGCCGCGCGAGCGCAACCAGCCGTTCGCGCTCGCCCTCCCCGGCAATCTCCGGATCGGCGGCCCGCGCCGCGTCTATCGACAGGACGAGCAGGTCGCGCACCGCACGCGAGAGCTCGCGGCAGACCAGCCGCAGATCGTAGCCCGCCTCGACGAACCGTCCGGCGAGATCGAACACCGCGGCCGCATCCTCGTCGGCGACGGCGGCAACCGCGTCGAGAACGGGGTCTCGTCCGATGAGGCCGAGCACGGTCGAGACGTCGTCGACCCCTATCGTCCGGCCGGCGAAGGCGATCACCTGATCGAAGGCGCTCTGGGCGTCGCGCATGCTGCCGTCGGCCGCGCGCGCGACGAGCCCCAATGCCGCGTCGTCGACGACGATCGACTCGGCGTCCGCGATCATCCGCAACTGTTCGGCGATCTGCTGCCGGCCGATGGTTCGCAGCTCGTAGACCTGCGACCGCGACAGGATGGTCTCCGGGATCTTCTCGAGCTGCGTCGTCGCCATCATGAACACGACGTGCGGCGGCGGCTCCTCGATCGACTTGAGCAGCGCGTTGAACGAGTGGCTGGAGAGCTGGTGAACCTCGTCGATGATGTAGACCTTGTAGCGGTTTCGGACCGGGGCCATCGCCAGCCCGGCGATGATCACCTCGCGAATGTTGTCCACCTGGGTGTGGGTGGCGGCGTCGATCTCCAGAACGTCGATGTCGCGCCCCTCGGCGATCTCCACGCACGCGTCGCACGTCCCGCACGGGTCCGGCGTCGGCCCCTTCGTGCAGTTCAACGCGCGGGCGAGGATGCGCGCGGTCGTCGTCTTTCCCACGCCGCGGGGGCCGGCGAACACGAACGCCTGGGCAAGCCGCCCCTGGGCCAGCGCGTTGCGCAGCGTCTTCGTGGCGGCCTGCTGGCCGACGACGTCATCGAACCGCTGCGGCCGGTACTTTCGTGCGAGAACCTGGTAGGCCATCCGTCGCCAAGCGCTCGTTGGGCGCGGCCGCGAGCGGTGGAAGACCGGCGGACTGCGGACACGGGTCCCACCGCGGCCCGGAAGAGCCTGCGGCACATGTCAGTGGCTACTTAGCGCTGCTGCCTTCCGGCCCTGACGCGGTTCGTAGGCTGAAATTGCACAGGTTCCGAGCCGCGGCGCGACCCGTCACCACGCGCGGAAACCCCAGTGTACGCCGCCTGCGGAGTTCGATCAACCGTGTGGGAGCCCGGACTGGCGTGAGCCGCGGAGCGCCTGAAGCCCACTCCCGCCGCCAAATGGAGCGAACGCGAAATTTGGCGGAGAGAGTGGGATTCGAACCCACGGTAGGAGGATTACCCCTACACACGCTTTCCAAGCGTGCTCCTTCAACCCCTCGGACATCTCTCCGCGTGCACCGGCGCCCGATGCCGTTGACAGTCTACCAGTCCGGCCGATGATCCGGGCAGCGTACCGCGGCGACCGCGCCCGCGTCCGTCAGAATCCCCGGAGGCGCGACGATACGATGACGTCCATCGCGCGGATGTCCTTCCTCCGCATGAGGAGAGTCCTGTACGCGTGGTTGTACGCCTGCAGCATGTAGCCGGCCCGGGTGGTCCGGACCAGCCGGATCAGTCCGCCACCGGAAGCGAGTTGCACGTAGGCCTCGTCGCCGTCCTCCACGCGGCGGCGCGGCGACGCGATCGCGACCGAGTTCGGGCGGTGCGCCGGAATCATCGAGTCGCCGCGGACCTGAATCCCGTAGGCGTTCGGGTCGTGCAGGTCTCCCGGCGGGCACACCCAGCGCACGACGCCGCTCCGCTCTGCCGTCCGGTCGCCCGAAGTGGAGCTCACCGGCGAGGCCTTCCCCTCCTCCACCACCGGAATGCCGGCGGTAGCCGCTGGCTGGGAATCGAGACGCAGGGGTTCGGCACCGGCCATCCCTCCCGCCTCCCGAATCCGGTCGTAGGCCGGATCGACCCCCACGAGCAACTCGTCGACGGAACAGCGCAGCCCCTTCGCGATCTTCACAAGGGTCAGCGTTTCCAGAACCGCGTAGCGATCGTTCTCCCAGTCGGATACCTGCGGCTGCGGGACGCCCAGCAGATCGGCCAGCGCCTTCTGGGTGTGAAGACCGGACTCCCGACGCAGCCGCCTGATGTTCTGGCCGAGCGACACGACGACAGATTATCGCACCGACGGACCCGACGTGAGAACACGTATGCAAGCACAGTCAATCAGTTAAACGCAGAGAGCGCATCGCACCCGTCAGAAGTCCCGTCGACGCGAGTACAGAATCACGTGCATCGCATGAATCTCCTTCGGCCTGACGAAGCGCGCCGGGTAGGCGGGATTGTACGTCTGCAGGATGTAGCCCCCGTGGGCGCCGTACATCAGCCGGACCACGCACTCACCGGACGCAAACCTGACGTACACCTCGTCACCGTCCTGCACCCGGCGGACGGGAGACACGATAGCTAGTGTCCGACAGAAAACCCCGCAAGTGGTTGATTCTACAGGATATCTCTCGAATTTCAAGTGGCGAAGATCGTCCAGATGCCGTATTCTTGGGGAGTGGTTCCTAAGAATCGGCCCATTTCGGTCATATCTTCGCGGCATTGACATCATGAGAGAAGTTCACAGGTCGCAGCTCCAGCTCGGTGAGGTGGCCATCGACAAGATCTGGATCAACCCGAAGTCGCGGGACGATATTCCCGCGGTGTTGAAGGGGCTTCAACACATCTGGTGATCAACGACAATTATTTTTGCCGGTTGGCGAGGACGCGATCGGCCGGTTCG
>VXME01000156.1 GCA_009861545.1 Acidobacteriota bacterium
ACGAACCGGCCGATCGCGTCCTCGCCAACCGGCAAAAATAATTGTCGTTGATCACGCGGTCACCGAGACGTTCCGCGCGGCTCGGCCGCAGCGTGAACACGACGGCGCCCGCTTGCACATCGAGCTCGCCGCGCCGCTCGGTACGGTCCTCGGGCCTGCACCGGCGGCCGGCGCAGCAGGTCGGCGCACCGTGCGAACGTCCCGAAGAGCTGATCGTCGAGATCGGGGCGACCGGTGAGAACGACGATGGTGGGGTTCTCCATTGCCGGGTCTCGAGGCAGCCGGCATAGAACGGCATCGTCAGGATCTTGCCGGATCCCTGCGTGTGGCAGATGACCCGAATCGTCGATCCCCCGGCGCCCTTGCAGGTTGCCGGCCGGACTCGTAGCGGCCGCGCGCTACGCTCAACCTAACGCCTCGCCCTTACGATCCAGAAGCTCTTTCCCGACAAGAAGGGCGACCGGTGACACGACCGGCATCCGGTCTCTCGGAACGGCGCCACATCGTCGTCATCGCCGACGAGAAGCACCGCAGCCAATACGACTTCGTCGACGGGTTCGCGCGACACATGCACGACGCCCTGCCAACGCCTCGCTCATCGGCTTCACCGGCACGCCGATTGAGCTGGAGGACGCGAACACCAGCGCCGTGTTCGGCGACCACATCGGCATCTACGACATCCAGCGGGCGGTCGAGGACGGGGTTACCGTGCCAATCTACTACGAGAGCCTCCTCGCGAGGTTGGCGCTCGAGGAGCGAAAGAAGCCGCGCATCGATCCCCCATCGATCCCGGCTTTGAGGAGGCGACGGAGGGGAAGGAGGTCGACCGCCGCGAGAGGCTGAAGACCAGTCGGACGCGGCTCAAGGCCATCGTCGGCGCGGAGAAGCGTGCGGCCCTCGTCGCACGAGACCTCGTCGAGCATTTTCGAAAAGCGCGCCTGGAGGCAGTGGACGGCAAGGTGATGGTGATGTGCATGAGCCGGCGCACTTGCGTTGACCTCTACCGCGAGCTGGTACGTCTGCGTCCGGCCGGCATGACGACGGCAACGACGCCGGCGCCCTCAAAGTCGTGATGGTTGGCGCGCGTCCGAATAAGGTGCCAACATCAGGGGTTGCTGTCTCGACCGGCGCCAACTCTGGCCGCAACTCCGGGGACTCGGTGAGTACACCGATCGCGGCGCGATGTCGGTGCCGGTGGTGGCTGCGGTCGTGCGAGGTAGGTACTCCTGCGGCTCCCCAGCTCGTCCCGACGCATCCAGCGTCGCGCTCCCCGGGGAAATCCGCGCAGGCCGGTTGAGAGACTCTGGCCAATAGGATACAATCAAGCAAGCTATGAGGTCGATCTTGACGGGCGGCCCCCGACTCGACCATGCAACACTGACCATTCAACAGTCCCAGGCAAGTGGGAACGGCGAAAGCAGACCCGTTGCGCTGGCAGAACCGGACATGGCAAGCGACCAAATGGACCGACTCGTCGCCAGGCGCAAGAGGCAGGGAGCCTCCGTCGTGTCAGTTGACGAATTAATGGCACGAAGCAACATCGTCTGGCAAATCCGCGCTGACCAAGAGATATCTGATGTCTGTACTCGCGCTGAAGAGTTCATGATGTACGCTGCCCGAACCTGTAGTCAGGCGGTAGACGTCATGAAGCGCATGAGAGATGAAGAAAGTCGGCAGATCGACTTGTCCACCGCGTTGAAGAAGTACGTTGAAGACACGTGCGAAGCGATCAAGCAAGTTGACAACCTGCTCAAGAGTCGCGGATCTGATCTCGGAGCCTTACTGTTTGAAATCCCGGAGAGAGCGCGTGACCAAGTGTCTTGGCGAAATCTAATCGGCCGACGAGATGTAATCGCTCACAATCTACTCACAGTCGATGACGAAAGAGTACACAGAGAAGCCGAACGTGACTTCGGCTTGCTCAAGAAGCTGGTCTCGCGAGTATTCTTCGTACCGATCAAGACGAATTGCCGCAACGGGCACCTGAATGTCCCTTTGCCGCCGCTCCGAACAGAACTTCTACACGATCTTGATCCAGCAGAGCCTGGAACTCTACCTGGGATCGGTGCGAGCCTCGTGTTCATAGCGGAGGACACTACAATCGGCTTCTCGTATCTTCGTATGGGCCGCACAAAGGAGAACCAACTGTTGTTGGCAGGTCCACCCGGGACAACGGCGAATGTCTCATGCATAGCTTGGTGATACAGAGCCGTGACCGGAACCGCCTCCGTGAACGATCCCGGCTCCGCGGATTTGCACAATCGATAGGTCCTGGGGTCGCGCGGATTGAAGTTTCCTGCATCGTCGATATGAGTTCCGGTTCCCTGCACGAGTGAGCGGATACGTCTTCGCCACAGGCCGTTATGGGCCTTGCGGCCGAGCCCGGACGGGGACGTCCTGGCTGTACAACCAGGTTCGCGTTTCGACGCGACCGTCTGCCGGGAGATGGGCTGGTCCGCCCCTCGAACCGCTGCCAGAAGCGAGCGGAGCCTGGGGAGTCATCCAGAGATCCGCCGGGCGACGGAAGTCATTGAAAACGCGGGGGCTTCCTGTTTCTCATTGGAGTTGCAATACGACAACCAATGAGGAGGAGGACAGCCCCATGCGTGTGACCACGGTACTACGCCGACTACTTCGTGCCATGCCGTTGTACGTCGAGCAGGTGCGCATCAGCACGACGGGAATGTTGAGCGTGTCGGCGCGGCCGTCGTGGCGGCGGTCAGGATGCGGTGCGTGCGGCCGCCGGGCGCCGCGCTACGACCGGCAGCCGGCTCGGTTGTGGCCGTCATCTGCCGTGGGTCGGGTACGGTATGCCCGGTGGGGGGGATCGTGCGGTCGCTCCGGGGTTCGGGTGGTGCAGGTGTCGTGGGCAGCGCACGGCAGCACGTTCACGGCGCCACTTGAGGAGATGGCGGCGTATCTGGCACAGGTGACGGACCGGACGATGGCGAGTCGTCTGGTGGGGGTTTCCTGGCCGGCGGTGGGCGGCATCGTCGAGCGCGTGGTGGCTCGCCGTCTGGACGCGACGAGGCTGGCCCGGCTGCGACGGGTCGACGAGTTCAGCTATCGGAAGCGTCCACCACTATACTGACAGTGGTGGTCGACCATGGCCGCCGGCGTGTGGTGTGGGCGGGCCGGGGCGCAAGGCCGAGACGCTGGAGCAGTTCTTCGACCGGTTGGAACCGGCCGGTTGTGCCTGCATCGAACTGGTGACTGCGGACCTGGCGGCGAGCTACGGCAAGGTGCTGCGGGCGGGCGTGCCGCAGGCGCGGGTGGTCTACGACCGGTTTTACGTTGAGCGGCTGACCACCGACGCCGTCGACGAGGTCCGCCGCACCGAGCAACGCCGCCTGGGGAAGACGTCGGGCAAGATGCAAGAGGACGTGCTATGCGCTGCTGAAGCATCCGGCGCGTCTGAAGCCGGGCGAAGCGCGATCTCGCCGGCAGAACCGAGCCCTGGACCGCGCCTACGAGTTGAAGGAGTACCGGGCGACGATCCTCGAGCAGGCCAAGCCCGCCGAGGCCAACGAGACAAATGGATTGGGCGGCGCGGTCACGTCTGGCACCGTTCGTCGGGCTCGCGCGGACGATCCGTAAGCACGCTGCGGGGATCCTCGCGTACCTGGACACCCGGATGACGAACGGGACGGTCGAGGGGATCAACAGCAAGCTCCGGGTCAGCGCGCGGCGCGCCTGCCACGGGTTTCACTCTCACGGCCCGCTCATCTCGATGCTCTATCTCTGCTGTGGAGGCATCGAGCTGGCTCCACCCCTAACCACACGACTCTGAGGAGACTCCTGAAAAAGAGCGCCTGGCGAGCTCTTAGCGGAGGCGCAGGACCATGCTCCTGCGACAGCTCCTGGCTCTGAAGGTTATCCTGCGCGGCTCGCTCATCGACCGCTTCAAGCGCTGCGGACAGCCAGGGTGCAAGTGCGCGCGCGGTATCGGCCATGGCCCAAAGGTCTACCTGTCGGTCAGCATGCGCAAGGGGCGGCCGGTCATGGTCTACGTACCGCAGGAGCATCGCAGCCAGGTCGAGCAGTTCGTCGCCAACTACCGCCGGACCCGACAGGTGCTCGACGAGGTCGCCGCGATCAACCTTGAGCTGCTGCGACGCCGGGAGCCAATCGACTGAGTGCAGATGGCGGCCGCCGTGCCCGTCGATGTCCGGGCCGCCGGCCTGTTGGCCCGAACATGCTGGAGCGCTGGATCGCGTCCGAGTGCGGCCGCTGCGACGAGCGCGCACGAACTCCGTCCCAGCACCCGTCGGGACGTGACCGAGGGTCGTACTGACGAAGTCGAAGTACAGAGCCACCACCTGCAGAAGCCGGCCTACATCTATAGTCCGGCAGTCGACGATAGGGCAGGTGCGTCATCATCGGGAGAGTACCGAGCGGCAGTACGACCTGCGGAACCGGGCCGTCGAGATGATATGGGCGCCGGAGCGCATCCGGATCCTCGGGCAGTCGGGGCGCAGACGACCAACCGCGAGGACTTCAGGACGCTGGTCGCCGATGTGTCACTGGGACGCGTCGGGGCCATCTTCGCCCTGGAAGCCTCGCGGTTGGCCCGCTCTAATCTGGAATGGCATCGGTTGATCGAGATCTGCGCGCTGACCCGGACACTGGTCATCGACGAGGACGGCTGCTACGACCCGGCGCAGGAGGTCCAAGGCGCTGTCCGGCTGGTCTTCGAGGTGTTCCGCCAGATGGGCAGCGCCTACGCGGTCGTGCACCACTTCGGCCGGCAGCAACGCGGTTTTCGAAGCGCGTTCGAAACTCTTCATCTCGGTCCAGGATCGCCATCCGGCTCGTTCCGCGTCGAGCCGCCGCTGCTCAGCCGCCTCGACCTGATGATCGGTCGGGCGATATCGCGGTCAGTGCGCTTTGTCAGGAGAGGCGCGGCCGATGCTAGAACGCCACAGGATTTGCGATATGCACCCTATATGCACCCTACCCGAGCAGGCGCCCGACCGCCGGGCCCGGAACGCGCTCGTAAATAACTGAAGATAAAGGAGAAAATATGGAGCCGGCGAGCGGACTCGAACCGCTGACCTGCTGATTACGAATCATGCTTGCAGGCGCGGACGAACGAAGGAGGCCGCAGGTCCTCGACTGCAAGTTCGTGGCCGAGGCCGTCGCCGCCAGCACGAGGGTGAAGTGGAACGGCCAGTGTGCTCGTGCGCGATGTCTCCTCTCGGTCCCAGGGCATCGCGCCCGTGGGACTCGGCGTATCATGGCCTGCGTGAACAGCGACGCGCAGACGGCGGCAGCGCCTTCCCGACGTTGTGGGGTACGCCGTGGGATGCTCATGACGCTGCCGGAACATTTCGAGCCGGTTCGCCATCGACGTACGGCTGGCGCTGCCGGCTGTGTGTTCGGGCTACGGGGCCCACGTTCTCGCGTGCAGCGGTCTGTATCGATCAGCGCGATGACGCGCCACCTGAACCGCTGGCAGAACCGTTCGGCCGTTCCTCGTTGTCACCGACAGAAGGATCCCCAGCGCCAGCTGGCCCGGCCCCGCCGTCGACCGTGATCAGGACCCTACGCTTGCCTCTCTCGCCCGGTGATCGTCATGGATCCGGCGACGTACCGGCGCCCCGAAGAGACCGGCCCTAGTCAACCGTCAGATCAACTCTTCATCATCGACGACAGTCGGCACGGTGCCCGCGCGGGTGGCGACCCGAGTGAGCGTTTCGGTCAAGCGGGTATCCGACGTTACGGCAGTCGGGCAAGCATCGTCGAGCAGCGAGTCGATCCGGTCCGGGCGCCCTCCCTGCACAGAGGACATCGACCGGGTGCTGGCCGTCGACAACGCCAGCGTCCGCTTGGCCCGGCCGCATGTCCGTACCGGGACGACCGAACGCTTACCGACCCGAAACTGACGTGGACCTCAGCTCGGCGATCCGGGCATTGTGGTAACTAGAGTGGTAAGCGCCTTTCCTTTATTTTAGCAACCTATTATTTATCAATAGTTTACATAAAGTTCAGTTCTGTAAGGCGAAGACAAACAGGTTGTTGCCCATGCTCGGGCGAAGCTCCGGCGTCAGCGGCGCGAAGTACACCAGGGTGCGCGAGCTGCCCGTGCTGACCGCGACGTACTGCCGGCCGTCGACGGCGAACGCGATCGGAAACCCGGTGATCGGCGAGCCCAGGTTCACCTCCCACAGCACGTCCCCGGTCTCCGCGTCCAGGGCGCGGAACCGGCCGTTGAGGTCGCCGCCGAACACGAGTCCGCCGCCGGTCGCCACGAGCGAGGTGGTGGCGGCCCGCTGCTCGTACTTCCAGGCGAGCTCGCCGGTCTCCGGGGAGATCGCCTGGACGGTGCCGAGCTGCTCGGTGCCGGGCGCAAGCTCGCTCCGCACGGCGAGCGCATAGAGCGACGTGGCGACGCTGTCGCTGCCGGCCGTGGCCATCATCCGCGCACAGGCGTTGCGCAGCGGGAAGTACATCAGCCCCGTCTGTGGGCTGTAGGCCCCCGCCTCCCAGTCCTTGCCGCCCACCAGGGTCGGGCAGGCCAGCACCGTCTGCCCGTCGCCCGTGAAGACGACCTCCGGGTTCTCGGTGACCGCGCCGGTGGCGCCGTCGATGCCGCTGATCACGTTCTGCGTGACCGTCGGCGTCGCCCACAGGAACTCGCCGGTCTCGCGGTCGAGGGTGTAGACGATACCGGTCTTGCCGGGAATCCCGGTCACGACCTTGCGGACCTCGCCGTACCGCAGCCGCGGATTGATCCAGGGCACGGTTGCCGGATCCGGCGCGACGGCGGTGTCGAGCAGCAGGCGCTCGAACGGGTGATCGAGATCCCAATGGTCGTTGAGGTGCTGGTAGTACCAGGCGATCTCGCCCGTGTCGGCGTCGAGGGCCAGCGTGGAGTTGTGGTACAGGTGCTTCCTGTCGATCCCGCCGAGCATGAACTTCGGGGCGGGCGACGTCACCGACGTGCCGATGTAGATGAGGTTCAGGGCCGGGTCGTAGCTGGGCACCATCCAGGCGCCGACGTGCTTGCGCTCCTCGTAGGGCACGTCGCCCCAGCTCTCGTCGCCCGGTTCGCCGGGCGCGGGAATGGTGCGCGTCCGCCACAGCTCCGCACCGGTCCGGGCGTCGTGCGCCGTGATGACGCACGCGTCCGGTCCACCCTGCGGGGTGCAGCTCCGCCCCGAGATGACCTTGCCGTCGGCGATGATCGGTCCGGAGGTCTGGTTGGCGGGATGCGTCCGGTAGTCGAGAATCTCGGTCTCCCAGGCCAGCCGGCCCGTCGACGCATCGAGGGCGAAGACGTAGTCGTCGACGCTGGTGTCGATGATGAGATCGTCGTAGATGGCCAGATTGCGGTTGATCTCGGCGAGGACGGTGATGAGGAACTCGTCCACGTCCTCGGGGAGCGACCGCCGGTATTCCCACAGGAGATCGCCGCTGGCGCCGTCGAGGGCCTGGATCACGTCCCGCGGGTTGGGCATATACATGACGCCGTCATGGACGAGTGGCGTGCCCTGCTGGAGCCCCGGCGCCAGGGCTCGCGTCCAGACCATTCGCAGGTCGCCCACGTTGTCGCGATCGATTTGATCCAGCGGGCTGTAGCCCCAGCCGTCGAGCGTCCGCCGCCACATGAGCCAGTCGGCCGCATCGGGATCCTGCAGCGCCTCGTCCGTCACCGGGACGAAGCGACTGCTCGACTGCGCCAACGCCTGGCCCGCAGTCAGCACGAGACACACTACCAATGCCCAACGGATCGCAGACATACGCCCTCCTCGCCCCACTCTACACGCGTGCTTGCGGATGGGTAAACCAGCCTCCTTCCTCCATCGGACGGCCTACCCGCAGGGCGCACGACCAGCGCGGTGTAGTCGGACAGGCATTGCACCGCGCCTAGACAATCGCGCACCTGCTCTGCTTGCGGCGCGTAACGCTGCGCGCTACAGTGGACCACGAAAATCAGGCACAAGGCTCTGCGCGCGCTGCACGAGCGGGACGATGCCGCGCGGCTGCCTGCGGGCTTGGTGCCACGGATCCGGCGCATTCTGTTCCGGCTGCAAGAGGCCGCGCATCCGGGCAGCGCCGACGCACCCGGCTTCCGGCTGCATCCCCTCAAGGGCGATCGCGCGGGCCAGTGGAGCGTCCGCGTCTCGGGCAACTGGCGCGTGGTGTTCCGCTTCGAGGACGGCGAGGCGGTCGACGTAGACCTGATCGACTATCACTGACCAAGGGAGTGCTGACCATGAACGCCGTGGAACGCGATCGCGTCGGCCCAATGCCGAACCCGCCGCACCTGGGCGAACTGATCCGAGAAAGCATGGACGACGTGGGCTGGAACGTGACCGAGACGGCGGCGCGTCTCGGCTGCGAGCGCGGCACGCTGTCGCGCCTGTTGAACGGCAAGGCGGGGGTGTCGGCGAAAATGGCGCTGGCGTTGGAGGAGATCGGCTGGGGCACCGCCGACCACTGGATGCGGATGCAGGCGAGCTACGAGCTTGCGCAGGCGCGGCGGGGCCGGGCCGCTGCCGGGCGGCGCGTGGGCGCATTGCACGCTTGATCCGGCTCAACGACCGATCGCCGCCGTCAACTGGCCGATGATCCCGGACAGGTACGCCCCGTGGCCCCCGGGGCTCGGTCCCAGCCGGACGACCACGAGATCGCGGGATGGGACGATGACCGTGTAAGTCCAGCCCCGAGCTCATGTTCAGGAGGTCGCGCATGCGGATCTCCCGGCGCGGATCGCCTTCCCCCTGCCATTCCGGGACGGGCGCGGAATCGTCCAGGCCGACGTCGAGATGGCCCGCCTCGATCGCCGCGCCGACCAGCGCGGCCGCGATGCTCTTGCCCTGCGACCACGAGAGCTGCGGCGTGTTGCGCGTGAACCCGCCGGCGTAGCGCTCGCCGAGTATCTTTCCGGCCTGGACGACCACCAGCGCGCGCGTGTGCGGCGCCGATATCCGCCCCGCGGCCTTCACTCGTCGAGGAGGGCCTGGATCGTGGGGGCGAGTTCGCCGACCTGGCCGAAGGTGATCTCCCGAAGCGTACCCCGCTTGTCGACGACGATGGTCGACGGCGTGCCCTGGAGCGCGTACCGATCGAACGTCGTTGGCGCGTACTCGCGGGACTTCAGGTACGTTGTCACCCGGTCGATCAACTGGCTCTGGTGCGCTTCGGGAAGCGTATCGAAGACGGGAACCTGAGGGCGAATGGCGGCCACCGCCTGTTCCCGCGTAGCGTCGCCGGCGACCGCGACCAGCTCGTCCATGGCGAGCGGGAACGGGATGCGATAGCGGAGCCTGCCGTCGTCGAGCAGGCCGGCCCGATCCAGCATCAGACGGGTCTCGCCAATCACTTCGCCGGTCTCCGCAAGCCGCTGCAGGTTGTCGAAGGTGTTCTTGTCCCAGTCCTCGAAGGCGGTGGCGATGCCGAGAACCGTGACCGGCCGGCCGGCGAAGCGGTCGTGGACCTTGATCGCTTCGGGTATGGCGCTGAAGAAGCAGCCGGGGCAGTTGACCTGGAAGACCTCCATCAGGACCACGTTGCCGCGCTGTTGATCCAGGTTCGTGGCGGCGCCCTGCACCCAGGCGGAAACGCTGAGGTCGGGGGCGGGTTGGCCGGCGGGAATGGGCATGGCGATGTGGAAGGAACCGAGGGTATCACGCGGGCGCGCGCGCAGGCAGCCGAACGGAGTATTCGGTGCCCGCCTTGAACGGCAGGACCACCAAACGGAAGCCGTTGCGCGGATCCCGCATGTAGCGGACGTACTCACCGACCACGCGCCCGCCGCCGTTGTCCCGCACCGCGGCCGCCAGCCAGACGGACGACACGCCGAACGACGTTCCGAACTCGACGATCGTCCGCGCGTCGGGCGCGCGCATCCTGCAACCGGTCGCGGGCTCGGCGTCGAAGCCTCGCTCCGGCACGGGGCACGGTGATTCCGAACCGGAGTCACGAGCTCGGTGCGGTTCCGCGCCGGAACGTCTGGAACTGTCGTGAGCGAGAGATCGTCCAAGCAGAGCTGAGGAGGGTCCGACCATGACTCCACCGGCTACGTTCACCAACCGCCTGGGCGAAGTGCTCGCTCCGATTCTGCTCTGGATACGGGACATCGGGTTCTTCGAGTGGTACATCTACGTCCCGGTGATGACGGCGTTGGCGGTCGGGCTCTTCCTGATCCTCGCCAGGACAACGGAGCGCAACGGAACGTTCACCGACCGGCCCCGGCGCGCAATCTGGCTCGCCGCCTACTTCGGCCTCTGCTTCCTGGCGACGAACGGGCTGGCGGTCGGCCTCAAGACGCTCATCGTCGAGGAGCTCGACTACCCGACGAGGGTCTGGTTCGAGGCGTACCTCGGACCGTTGCACCTCTACATCGTTGCCGTCGCTCTGTCGTACCTGGCCCTCATCGCGCGCAACAGGACGGCCGCACTCGATTGGGGCCTGGGCCTGTTCGTGCAGCTCGGCCTGCTGGCGGGGTACTCCGTCGGCGTCTACCGGTTGCTCAACGAGCCGATGTCCCTGGCCGCGCCGACCATGGGCCTGAGCGGCATCATCATGTGCGCAGCGTTCGCACTCTACAACTTCGACCTGTACCGGCGGTTCGTAGCTCCCGCCTCCCGACTCGCGCAACACGGTTGACGGTCAGGGACGGCGCGGAATCCCGACGATGCGCGCGCCGGTGACGAACCGCCGGTAGTTCGAGATCTCGTGGGTGATGAACTGCCGCGCGACGCCGGCGTTGCGCCAGATCGTCATCGACTCGCTCGATGCGGGCAGCAGCAGCGTTTCGTCCGGATCGGAGAACGCCACCCGGCGATACCGGACCGTGCTGTTGGAGCTCTCGATAGCCATCGTCCGCCGCATGCCGCGGCGCCGCTGCTCGCGCGGCACCGGGAATTCGTACATGCCGCGCAGGCGCTCATCCAGGCGCAGCACGTCGCCGGTCTCCGCGTCGGCCCAGACTCTGCCCCGCGTGTGTCCCGGCAGATCGATGCTGACGCAAAGCCCGTCCCATTCGATGGTCGGCTCTTCGTCGTGCCGCAACCGGTACTCGAGGACGTCCGTCTCCCGGCCCGCCTCGCGCTCGCGGCCGGACCAGGTGAACACGTAGTCGTGCCGCTTCGCCGGCAGAAAGATCGCCAGGGGCTCCTCCGAGAACGGCTCCGGATCGGCGCACACGGGCTCGTCTTCCGGCGCCGCCGGCCGGCCGTTGGCTTCCAGGAGCGTGCGCATCACGACGGGCTCGGGCGCCGGCGTGTCCGTGTCCGCCCCCGCCGCCCACTCCACCCGCATCTCGTACAGGAGGTTTCTTCCTCGACCGGTGGAACGAAAGTCCCGCCCCATCGGACGCACGCGGACGCGCACGTCGGCCATCACGTGCTGGGCCCGCGAATAGAAGCGCTCGACGGAAGCCTGGATGCGCTGCAGCACGGCTTCCACATCGGGGCCGCCCGCACTCTGGGCCGAAACCGGTCCTCCGCCGACCAGGAGGGCCCCCAGCACCAGCATCCGGCACGGTCGAGTCCAGCGCATCCCGAGACAATAGCCACGACGCCGGAATCTCGCAACACGGCGCGGGTGGTCGACGTCCGCTCACGAATCGATTCGGTTCCGTTCCGGAACGTTCCGGAACTGTCGTGCGGAGAAGATCCGACGTGCACATTCTCTTATGCAAACCTAGAATTTGCACGATGTGGATCGACCGTCACATCGAGCCGCTCCTCATGCAGCGCGCTGCGACGCGGCCGGTCGTGGTGCTGACCGGCGCCCGGCAGACCGGCAAGACCAGCCTGATGCGCCGGCTCTTCCCGAACCACGCCTTCGTGACCCTCGATCTGCCGAGCGAGGCGGAGCAGGCCGAGCGCGATCCCGATACCTTTCTCGCGCGGCACCCGCCGCCCGTCATTCTGGACGAGGTGCAGTATGCGCCCGGCCTGTTCCGGCACCTGAAGGCGGCGACTGATCGCGAGCGCGGACGTTACGGCGCTTTCCTGCTGACCGGATCGCAGCCGCTCGGCCTGATGAAGTCGGTCTCGGACTCGCTGGCGGGGCGCGCCGCGGTCATCGAGCTCGAGCCGCTCTCGTTCGCGGAGGCGAGAGCCGCACACCCCGAGCTATCCACCGAGGAGTTCCTCGTGCGGGGCGGCTTCCCCGAGCTGTACGAGAATCGCGACATCGACGCCGAGGGCTTCCTCCGCTCGTACGTAGCGACCTACCTGCAACGGGACCTGCGACAGCTCCTGCAAGTCTCCAGCCTGCGCGACTTCGAGCGCTTCCTGCGCGCCGCGGCGCTGCGCTCGGCGCAGTTGCTCAACCGCGCCGACCTCGCCCGCGACACCGGCATCAGCGGCTCCACCGCCGCCGCCTGGCTGTCGGCATTGGCCGCGTCGCATCAACTCATGCTGCTGGAGCCGTGGTTCGCGAACCGCACGAAGGGGCTGGTCAAGCGGCCGAAGCTGTACCTGCGCGATGCCGGCCTCGCTGCGTTTCTGTGCGGCGTGCACACCACCGAGGCACTGCATTCGTCGCCGCTGACCGGCGCGCTGTGGGAGACGTTCGTCTGCGCCGAGATCCGCCGCGCGCAGTCGAACCGGCGCGGCGGCTGGGACTTCCACTTCCGGGCCGACCGCGCGCGCGAAGCCGACTTCCTCCTGCACCGGGCGGGAACGTTTCACCTGGCGGACGCGAAGTGGACCGAGCACCCCGACACCCGCGACGCCGGCGCGCTGCGCAGGATCGCGCGCGATCTGCCGCCCGGCTCGGTCCGGTCGCTGTCGATCTTCTGCCGCGCCCCGAACGCCTACCCGCTGGGCGACGACGCGCACGCCGTGCCGCTCGATGCGCCGGATGCGCTAGCCGCCTGGATGTAGCTCAGCGGATGAGCCAGAGCTCGGTCTGCGGCCCGGACAGGTACTCCACGGGGCCGTCTCCATGCACGAGCGTGTCCTCCTCGCGCATGATGGTCACCGGCTGCCCGTCCCATTCCGGAGCCGGCGCGGTGATGGAGTACTCGAGCGAGATCCACTCCCCCGCGCGCAGCGGAAACCGCGGGTGGTCGCCGTAGCGGTCCGGCCAGTCGAAGACCATCCAGACCCCGGCGTCGTGGACCCAGTTGCCCTGGGCGTGCGAGTAGACGAGCGCGTCGATCCCCTCGTCGGCGGCGCGCGCCTCGGCCCTGGTCTTGATGGCGATGCCGGTGCGGCCGGGCACGAACTCTTCGAGGAGGATCTCGGCCATCCGGTTCGAGCGCTCGAACGCGGCGCGCAGGCCGGCCGGCGGCTCCTCCTCGCCCGGTCGCAGGACGTAGGCCATCTTCTGCTGGTCGGCCACGATGCCGGAACTGCGCACCCCGAAGTCGACGTGCAGCAGGTCGCCGGGCTGGATGACCGCGTCGTCGCTGTCGCGCGGCTCGGCGCCGGCGCGCTGCAGGTCGACCGACGCGGGGAAGTTGAACTCGAACCCCTGCCGCTTCCACTCGGCGGTAATCCAGTAGTGGACGTCGAGCAGGGTGGTCCGCCCCGGCGTGATCACCTCGTTCGACAGCGCGCGCCGCAGGATGGCGAAGGTCGCGGCGGACGCCTCTCGCTGAATCGCGTCCTCGGCCGGGGTGCGCGTGGAGACGTACTCGACGAGGAGCGGCTCGGACGAGACGAGGCGATCCTCGTAGCGCGGTCCGACGGCGTCCAGCAGGTACTCCTTCAGCTCCGCCGTCAGCCCGTCCGCCATGCTGATGGTCCGCGACTGGTTGATCGCGATGCGCCGCGGGTCCCGCGCCTCGACGTAGCGGCGCAGGTGCGGCGCGAGCCCTTCCTCGCCGTAGAGCTCGCGCGTATCGTAGAAACGTGCGAGCTGGCCGCTCAGGTGCGTCCCGAGGACGGTCGTCTGCAGGCCGTCCGCGCCGGCGTCGTGGAAGAGATAGGCGTTGCGGTGGCCGTACCAGCCGGTGATCCCGTAGCCGCCGAACAGCTCCAGCGCCGGATCGGGCGCGTTCTCGCGGCTCATGATGACCCAGAGGTCGATCTCGTGCGCCCGCATCAGCGGCAGCAGATGCCGCCGCATCTTCTCCGCCTTGACGTCCCACTCCCGCTCGGTCCGCTCGCGGATGAGTGTCGGCGAGAGCTGCTCGCCCACGGTCGCCGCAGCCTGGGCGCCGGCGGCGGGCGTACCGGCCGCCGATATGCCGTTGGCGTGCCTGCCGGTCGCCGGCACCCCCCCGGCCGCCCCGACATCGGCCAGCGACCCCGCCACACAGGCGGCCAGGGCCAGCCCGCCGAAACTCGCGATCCGGTTCGCCCAACCTCTCGGCGAAGTCCCGACGCCACAACCGACCCTGGGGCTCATGGGCTACTCCGCTTTCTCTGCACGACTCGCAACGAACGCCCTGTGCTCGGGGGTTCCGACGCCCTTCTGCACCTCCGCCAAGGCGCCGGCGAGGTCCCCCTTCAGCAACGCGGTTTCCCCGGCATTCATTACTCCGAGTAGGTGATCCGGTAGATCGCCCCGGCCGTGTCGTCGCTGACCAGCAGCGCGCCGTCCGGCATCACCTGCACGTCGACCGGGCGCCCCCACCACGTATTGTCCTCCTCCAGCCAGCCCTCGGAGAACACTTCGTAGTCGGTCACCTGATCGCCGTCGAGCTTCGCCACGGTCAGGCGATAACCGGTGTGGCCCGCCTCCGGAGTCCGGTTCCACGAACCGTGCTCGGCGATGAAGATCTGGTTGCGGTACTCGGCGGGGAACATGTCGCCGGTATAGAACCGCATGCCGAGCGAGGCGACGTGCGGGCCCAGCTTCCGAGCCGGCGGGCGGAACTCGCTGCACGGCCGGGTGTCGAACTCGGGATCCTGGATGTCGCCCTGGTGGCAGAACGGGAAGCCGAAGTGCAGGCCGGGCTCCGGCGCGTGGTGCAGCGTGTCGGCCGGCTGCGTGTCGCCCAGGCGATCGCGGCCGTTGTTGGTGAACCAGAGCTCGTCGGTCTCGGGGTGCCAGGCGAAGCCGACCGTGTTGCGGATGCCGTGCGCGTAGATCCGCAGGTCGCTCCCGTCCGCGTTCATGCTGTTGATGGTGGAGTAGATCGGCGTGGTCGCCTCGTGGTCGCAGACGTTGCACGGCGCGCCGACCGGCACGTAGAGGCGGCCGTCGGGACCGAAGGCGATGAACTTCCAGCCGTGCGCCCGGTCGGTCGGGAACTCGTCGTTGACCACCACGGGCTCAGGCGGCGACTCGAGGTGCGCCTCGATGTCGTCGTAGCGCAGGACGCGGTTGACCTCAGCGACGTAAAGGTCGCCGTCGCGGAAGGCGACGCCGTTCGGCATGTTGAGTCCGCTGTCGAGCGTCAGCACGCGGTCGGCCTTCTGGTCGCCGTCGTCGTCGCGCACCGCGTAGACGTTGCCGAGCCGGCGCGTGCTGACGAAGAGCGTCCCGTCCGGGCTGAGCGACATCTGCCGCGCGTTCGGGACATCGGGCGCGTAGACCTCGATGGAAAACCCGTCCGGCAGCGTCAGCTTGTCGAGCTGCGGAGCGCGGTCCTGGGCCGCGAGCGGCGCGGCCGCGATGCTCGCGAGCGCGAGTGCGAACGGTATCGGAAGATAGCGGGTGTTCATGGCGTGACCTCGGTGCGCCGGCCCGGCCGGCGCGGCAAGAATGACGGTCGTTCGGAACGACAAGGGTCGTGTTCGGCGAAATCGCGCGCGGCGCCTCACGAAGGCGCCTTCTCCGCTAATCGTAGCAAGGCTGCTCAGTACCGGAACAGGTACTGGACCTTCGTGAAGATGGCGCGGTTGGTCTGCTGCATGAACGTCAGCGTCGGGAACAACTGGTCCTCGAACCCGTCGCCGTCGATGTCTCCGTAGAGCCGATCCGCCTGCTGGTAGTGGTCGTCGTACCCCACGTAGAAGGCGGTCCCCGCGTTCACGCGATACGTGAGCAGCCAGTTCAGGCCGAACTTCCGGTCGAACGTGTTGTACTCGGCGATGTTGCGCAACAGGAAGCGGTCGGTGAACTGGTAGGTGCTCAGGGTGCGCAGGATTTTGACGTCGAAGATGGTGTCGGCGCCGTGGCGGAGGTCGATGAAGTCGCTCACGCTGAGATTCAGCTCGGACTGGAAGCGCGAGACCGGCCGCAGCGCGGCGAAGAAGCTGCCGCTGCCCCCCTTGCCGAGGTACGGATTCTCCTGGTACTTCACCTCGTCGCCCTGGCGGTAGTAGCCGCCGAAGACCAGCATGCGGTTCGTGTTGACCTCCCCGCCTACCGACACCGCGCGCTTGTGGAACCGGATGCCGCGGTAGCGCTCCATCTCTTCGCGCACGTCGGCGTTGAAGCTGATGTTCCGCGCGAACCGGGCGTTGAACCCGAGGCGGACGTCTTCGTCGTCCAGATCGTTCGCGAAGTTGTGGTTGCGGCCGTACTGGATGCTGGGCCCCCAGTTGAGGATCCAGCTCTCCGGCCAGAAGTTGTAGCCGAGCCGGCTGTAGAGGCGCTTGGTGTCGACGCGCCGCACGAACCCGATGTCGTGCCGGAAGTCGGGCGACAGCGTGTACAAGGCGACGAAGCTGTTCCAGTGCCGGCTGTTCAACCGGTAGCTGAGGTCGACCATCTGGCCCTGGCGGCTGACGCCGTCCAGGTCGCGGTGGTCGGTCTGGGCCAGCTTGAACCCGACGCCCTGCGTCTGTCCGAGCCGGAAGTTGCCGTCCAGCGCCCCCAGCGTGCTGTGGCTGTCCATGAAGCCGCGGTGCGTGAAGATGGCCCCGAGGTAGGACTCGGCGTACAGGTCGTAGCGTGCCCGCCCGACGATGTTGTTGGCTTTGCGGCCGTAGGCGAGACTCCCCGGCTCGACCCGGCCCGGCGCCTCGTCGTCGGCCACGATCATGCCGAGGGTCGTGTTGCCCAGCTTGCCGGTCAGCTTCGCGCCGAACTCCGGGTCGACGATGGTCCGCGTGTGGACGAAGGTGAGCGGACCGAGTATCTGGAAGATCTCGGCGCCCTCCAGGAAGAACGGCCGCAGCTCCGGATAGCGGAGCGCGAAGCGCTGGTTGACCTCGATCTGCGGCAGGTCCGACTCGATCTGCGAGAAGTCGGGGTTGAACGTCACGTCGGCGGTCAGGTTCGACGTGATGCCGTACTTGACGTTCAGCCCGCCCTCGGGCGACGGATCCTTGCTCACGAAGTTGCCCCGGCTGTCGAGCGAGCCGTGCTGAATGCCGGTGAAGGTCGGCAGGATCTCGAGGTTGCGGCTCAGCGAGAGGTTGGTCATCCCCTCGAGGACCCCCACCTGCGTCAGGAAGCCGGAGATGTTGCGCGTCACCGGCGCCCAGACCTGGTTCTCGTCCTTGCCGCGCACCTCGCGCACGATCTGGAAGCCCCAGCGGTGCGGGATGTCCCGATCCTGCGCCGGGTACCGCAGGCTCTTGAACGGGATCGCCATCTCGGCCGTGAACCCGTCGTCGACGATCTGCCCGCCGCTGTCGAAAAGCGCGTCCCAGGACGAGTCGCCGGTGGGGATCTGGTTGCGGGACATGGAGTAGCTGCCGGTACGCCGGCCGCGCGCCCTGCGGCTGTATCCCCGCGCGTTCACGATCGCGTCGCCCTGCACGCCGTAGCCGTTGACGCTGAAGCGATAGGCGCGGTTCTGGTCGAGGAACGTGTCGAAGTAGATCGCGATGTTGTCGTCCTCGAACGCCTGGTCGCGGTCGTTGCGGTTGGCGCGCATCAGGCTCGGGTCCGAGTAGTGGGCGTGCACCGCGAGGTAGAAGTTCTGGCTGTCGTAGGCGATCCAGACGTCGGTGGCTTCGGTCGCCGGGGCCCCCTCCAGCGGGTTCTGCTGCACGAAGTCCGTGATGTGGAGCGCGTCCCGCCAGACCGCGTCGTCCAGCCGCCCGTCGACGCGCGGGCCTTCTCGGGCCCGCGGCGGACGCATGGTCGGACGCCCGGTCAGGATGCCCACCCCCTCGGCCACGCCGAAACCGGCCGTCATGGGTGCGCGTCCGCCCAGAGCGATCTCGCCGTTGACGTCCGTCTCCACCGGCTCGCCCGGACGCGCGGCGGCGGCGAAGCGACCGGCGGGGGCGACTCCGGCCGTGATCGCCATGGGATCCGCGGGGTTCCTCGCCACGGCATCCGCGCCCGCCGGCGGCATCCGGCGCGGCGGGAAGATACCGTTTCCGTTCCCGTCGCCGTTCCGGCCGACGTACCCGTTCCCGTTCCCGCCGCCGTAGCCGCCGGCGACGTCCGGCGGCGACGTCATGCGGTCCGTGTGCGACGAAGAACGGTTCGCGTTGGCGAGCGACGCCGCGAGGGCGCCCGTCAACTCCGCGCCGATGCGATCCTGCAACGCGAATATCTCGCCGGCGTCGCCGTCCGCCTTGGCGCCGGCCGCGACCGCGCCGGTGCCGGTGTCGACGAGGCGGGCGGTGATCCGTATCCGCCCGCCGAATCGCTGATAGCCGCCGGTGACGAGCCAGGCGGCGCCGCGGCGGCGGCTGACCTCGCGCAGCCGGCGCTCCGCGTCGCCCGCCGCCAACGACGTCATTCCCTCTTCGAGCGCCTCCGCCTCGGCGGTCAGCCCCTCGCGTCCGACCACCGAGACCCGGTCGAGCCCCTCGAGGTCGGCCGAGAGCGTCTCCGCGATTCCGTCACCCAGCCAGTCGTCGGACGGCGTTGCCGAGATGTTCTCGAACGCAACGACGGCTACGGCGCCGGGCTCGACCGACGCCCACCGGGCTCCGGGCGCGGCGGGAAGCCCCTCCTGGGCCGAGACCGCGGGGCAGACCAGGCCGGTGGCCGCCACGACGGTCAGGAACGGAATCAGATGGCGCACTCCCACCACCTTGCTTGCGGGTCGGGTGCCGAAGGACATTAGCCGACTATCTTAACAGCCCGTGGAAGAGCCCCGCTGCGAGGTTGCATCCCGCCCGAGCTGCGTTGCTCCTTCGATCGGTATGCCCGGCGGCCGGCCCGCGAGTCGTCCGGACGCCGTCCGGCGATGCTCAGTACCGGAACAGGTACTGGAACTTGGTGAAGAACGCCCGGTTGGTGCGCTGCAGCGTCGTGACCGACGGGAACAGGTAATCGCTGATCCCGTCGCCGTCCAGGTCCTCGCCCAGGATGTGGTCGCCCTGCCGGTAACGGTCGTCGTAGCCGATGTAGAAGACCGTCCCGGCGTTGACCCGGTAGCTCACCAGCATGTTCAACCCGGCGGTCCGCTGCAGCGTGTTGAATTCGACGATGTTCCGGTAAGCCAGCCGGTCGGTGAACTGGTAGGTGCTCAGGGCGCGCACGATCGTGACCTCGAACACCAGGGGGTCGCCGATGCTCGAGTCGATGCGCGGGTCGATGAGGTGGCTCGTGTTCAGGTTGATCTGCGACTGGAACCGCGACGTCGGCCGCAGGGTGACGAACATCCCGCCGCTGCCGCCGCGGCCGAGAAACGGATTCTCCTGGTACCGGACCTCGTCGCCGTAGCGATAGAACCCGCCGACGGAGTACTTGCGGCTGCTGCTGATGCGGCCGAAGGCGCGGTAGCCGAGCTTGTCGAAGTTCACGCCGCGGTAGCGCTCCATGTCGCGGGTGGCGCTGAAGCTGCCGCTGATGTTGTTGGCGAACGTCGTGCTGAGCCGGGCCTCGAACTGCTCGTCCTCGAGCACGTTGTCGAAGTTCCAGTTGCGGCCGTAGGTGACGCTGGGCCCCCAGTTGATGACCCAGCTCTCGGGCCAGAAGCGGTACCCGAGGGTGGTGACGTTGCGCTGCTGATCGGTGCGCTGCACGAACCCGACGTCGGTCTGGAAGTCGGGCGACAGCAGGTAGGTGCCGTTGAAGATGTTCCAGTGGCGGCCCTGCAGCCGGTAGTTGACGTCGAACAGGGTGCCGCGGGAGTCGAGGCCGTCGAGATCGCGGTTGTCCGTCTGGACCGCGGCGAACCCGACCGACTGCGTCCGGCCGAGCCGGAACGCGCCGTCGGCCAGCGCCATGCGGCTGTAGCCGCCGAGGAAGTCGCGATTGGTCACCATCGCGCCGATGTGCGACTCGGCGTAGAGGTCGTAGCGCGCCCGTCCGATCACGACGTTCGCGGCGGCGTCGCCGTCAGGCCCGGCCAGGCCGGCCACCGAGCCGGCCGCGGCGTCGTTCGCAGCCAGGAAGCCGACCGAGGTGCGCCCCACCTTTCCGGTGATCTTCGCCCCCCAGTCGGGGTCGCGGATGGTCCGCGTGTGGACGAAGTTGATCGGCCCGAACACGTTGAAGATCTCGGCGCCCTCGAGGAAGAACGGGCGCAACTCCGGGTAGAAGAGGGCGAAGCGCTGGTTGACCTCGATCTGCGGGCGGTCGGACTCGATCTGCGAGAAATCGGGGTTCAGCGTGAAGTCGGCGGTCAGGTTCGACGTGATGCCGTACTTGACGTTGACGCCGCCTTCCGGCTGCGCCCTGTCCGCCACGAAAGCCCCGCTCGACGTGTCGAGCGAACCGAGCTGAATGCCCGTCGCCACCGGCATGATCTCGAGATTGCGGCTCATCGAGAGGTTCGTCATCCCCTCGAGCAGCCCCATCTGGGGCAGGAAGCCCGCCACCCCGCGGGAAATCGGCGCCCAGACGGCGTTCTCGTCCTTGTGCCGGATCTCCCGCACGATCTGGAACGCCCAGCGGTGCGGCACGTCGCGGCCCCGCTGCGGATAGCGCAGGCTCTTGAACGGAATCGCCATCTCGGCCGTGAAGCCGTCGTCGACGATCTGCGCGCCGCTGTCGAACAGCGCGTCCCACGAGCGGTCGCCCCACGGAATGCCGCGCGTGCTGAATCCGCCGCCGCCGCCACCGCCGCTACGGCCGCCGCCGCCGCCGCGGCCGGTGCGGCCGCGCGCGTTGACGATCTCGTCGCCCTGCACGTTGTAACCGTTGACCGAGAAGGCGTAGGCCCGCTGCTGATCGAGGAACGGGTCGAAGTAGACGGTGAAGTTGTCGTCGCGCCACGACTCGTCGCGGTCCACGCGAGTCGCCCGCATGATGCCGGGATCCTCGTAGTGGGCGTGCACCGCCACGTACAGGTTCTCGCTGTCGTAGCTGATCCAGACCTCGGTGTCCTCCGTCGCCGGCGCGCCCTCGAGCGGCGACTCCTGGACGAACTCGGTAATGTGCAGCGCGTTCCGCCAGACCAGGTCGTCGAGGCGGCCGTCGATATCGGGGCCGACCTCCGTGCGCGTCGGACGAAGCGTCGGACGTCCGGTCAGGATGCCGGCGGCGGCGGCGAGCCCGGCGGCAGCCGGCCGGGCGTTTCCCCCCCCGGGCGTTCCGCCAAGCACCACGCTGCCGCTGACGTCGGCGGGCGGCAGCGGCGCCGGAAGCGCCGCGTCAGCGGGTGGCGCGACGCGCCCGCCCGCAGGCTCGCCCGGTCTGCCCGCAGGCCCGGCCCGCGGCGGGGGGGCGGCGGGCCGGCCGGGCGCGCGAAGCGCTCC
>VXME01000157.1:0-18724 GCA_009861545.1 Acidobacteriota bacterium
CGTCGTCTCCGCCATGTCGCCGGAGGGGCGCGGCGGCGGCCAGCATCACCAGGCGTCGGCGGTGCTGGCGCACGAGGCGTGGCGCGCCGCCGCGGACCCGGCACGCTTTCCGGAGCAGATCGCCGAAGGGCTGGCTCCCTGGCAGGCGCGGAAGTTCTACTACCGCGTCGGATTCCCCTTCGGTATGGGTGCCGGGCCGGGATCCCGCTTCCGGCCGGCGCGCGGCGCGGGTGTGACCACGGTCGATCTCGGTGGCTACGACGCGCTGCTCGGTGCGACCTGGGCCGAGATCGGCAGCCTCGCGCGCGGCATGCACAAGTGCCAGGGCATGGGGCAGTTCATCGCCCTGCCCTCCGGCCCGGCCGGCGGGCGCTACCGTCTCGCCGAGACGACCATTGCGGACCACTCGGCGGCCGCCGACGCCTCGCTGTTCGACGGGGTGGATACCTCAATCGCAGGGCTCGCGCGCTTCGCCGGTGAAAACGCCCCGGCCGCGCTCGATCGCGGACTGGCCGACTTGGCGCGGCAGGCGCGCGCGGCGCTCGATCGGTTCGCCGCCGAGGGGATGGCCGGCGCCCGCGAGCCGGTCGTCTCCGGTCTCGACGCGGTACGCGCCCTCCGAGGGAGCTTGCCGGCAATGGCGTTGACCGACGACGCCCGGCGCGAGATCGATCTCCGCCTGGAGACCAAGGAGCGGCAGTTCGAGCGGGCTGCCGTGCTGGCCCACGGTCTGCAGCTCGACGCGTTCGCGGATGACGGTGTGGTGACGCGCGGTCAGCCTGTCGGCCTGGCGCTACGGGCCGCGAATCACGGCGGCGCGAACGTGGCCATCCACGGCGTCCGGGTTTCCGGTTTCGACGCCGCTTCCCGCTGCGACGCGGAGCCACTGGGTGCCGGCGGCGTGTACCTCTGCGAACGCAGCGTCCGGATTCCGGTCGATGCCCGACTCACGGACATCCACTGGAGCCACGTCGAGGGCGCCGACCGCTACGACTTCGAGCCGGACGTGCCTTTCGGAGCGCCGTTCCGGTCTACACCGTTCCGCGCGACGTTCGACGTGGATCTGGACGGGACCCGCATCGCCGTCGACAGGCCGGTCCGCAACCGCTACGTCGGCGACCTGTTCACCGGCGAGAAGCGGATGGACCTGCAGGTCGTGCCGCGATTCGCCGTTTCCATGACGCCCGAGATCGCCATCATCCCCGCGGGTTCCGGCACCGCGCGCGAGGTTCGCGTCACGGTGACCAACACCGGGCCCGACGCGACGGCAGGTTCCGTCGTCCTCGATCTGCCCGCGGGATGGAGTGCGGCCCCCGCGAGCGTGCCCGTGCGACTGTCGCGTGAGGACGAGTCGCGCACGGTGCGCTTCAGTGTGTCGGCGGATGGCGCCGCGGCAGGCGAATACCAGGTGGGTGCGGCGGTCGAGAACGGCAGCGAGCGGTTCACGCGCGGCTTCCAGGTGATCGAGTATCCGCACATCGAGCGGCGGCACATCGGCCGCCCGGCCGCCGGCACGTTCAAGATCATCGACGTGGCCGTTGCGCCGGACCTGACGGTTGGCTACATCGAAGGGGTCGGAGATGCCGTGCCGCCGGCCATCGAGCAGCTCGGCGCGCACCTGGAGTTCATCGACGCCGACGATCTGGCGTGGGGCGACCTGGCACGCTTCGACGTGATCGTCACCGGCGTGCGGGCCTACGAGCGGCGCCAGGATCTGCGCGCGAACAACGATCGCCTGCTGGAGTACGTGGACGACGGCGGGACGGTCATCGTCCAGTACAACAAGTTCGAGTTCAACCAGGCGCAGTACGGTCCGTATCCCGCCGTGGTCAGCCGCAACCGGGTCACCGACGAGGTGGCGCCCATTCGCATACTCGCCAACGACCATCCTGTCTTCGCCTGGCCCAATCCGGTCGGCCCGGCCACCTGGGAGCAATGGGTGCAGGAGCGCGGGCTGTATTTTCTGGGGGAGCGCGACGAGCGCTACGCCGATCTGGTCGAGCTGGAGGACACTTTCGAGTACAACCTCGGATTGAAGCGGGGGGCGCTCGTGGAGGCGCAGCCGGGCCGCGGACGCTGGATCTATGTCGGACTCGGGCTCTGGCGCCAGCTTCCCGCGGGCACGACGGGGGCGTACGCGTTGCTCGCCAACCTGCTCAGCCTGGGAGCCGGAGGGCGCTAGGAGTCTGCGCCGTAGAACGGCCTAGACTTCTGGTCAGGTCGAAGGCCCAGGTCGGAGCCCGACCACGGTTGCCGGGAGATATCTGCCATTGATTCGGCGACGACGCGTGCTGCTGCTCATCGTCCCGGCGGTCGCGATCCTGGCAGCGTCATCGATCTTACCGGCGCTGGTCTGGAGGCCGCTGCCTCTCGAAGGGGAGCCGCCGCGGGATGGTCTGGTGCGGCTCGCGGGTGCGCTTCACATGCACACGACCCTCTCGGACGGTGCGGGCACGCCGGAGCACGTCGTGGAGGAAGGCCGGGCGGCGGGGCTCTCCTATCTCGTCATCACCGATCACGACACGGACGCGGGCCGGTCGGTGCAGGGGTACCGGAACGGCGTCCTCGTGCTCGTGGGCACGGAAATCTCCACGAACCAGGGCCATCTGCTCGGCATCGGGATGCGGCCGCTGCCGTTCCCACTGGCGCGGGATGCCCGCCGAGTGCTCGACGACGTTCGCCACCTGGGCGGCGCGGCGTTCGTGGCGCACCCGGCCAGCGCGCGTGACGACCTCGCGTGGAGCGGCTGGGAGATTGGCGGTCCCTGGGGGCTCGAGGTGCTCAACATGGACAGCCTGTGGCGACGGGCGTCCTGGCTCACGGTGCTCCGGGGGTTGCCCGCCTATCCGTTCAATCCGACCTACGCGCTCGCGCGGGGCCTCGACCGCCCGGACGACGTGCTTTCGCGCTGGGATGCGTTGCTTCGCCGGCGCAAGGTCGCGGGGCTGGCAGGCGTCGACGCACACGGGCTCCCGTCGTACCGCAATCTGTTTCGTGTCGTTCGCAACTACGTCCTCCTCGACGCCCCGCTCTCGGCAGATCCCGAGCACGATGCCGCCGCGGTGACCGACGCGCTGACCCGAGGCCGGTCCTACATGGCCGTGGACGCCATCGCGCCGGCCGACGGGTTCTTCTTCCACGCGGCCCGGGGGGACGAGACGTGGCAGATGGGCGACACCGCGCCGCCCGCGCCGGAGCTGCTGCTCCGCGCCGGCGGCCGCCTGCCGAAGGAGGCGCGCATCGAGCTCTACCGGAACGGCGAGCGCATCGCCCACGACGAGGGCGGGCTGGAGATTCCGGCCCGCGGGCCGGGCGCCTACCGCATCGAGGTGCGCGTCGCGGGCTGGAACCTGCCGTGGATTCTCTCGAACCCGATCTACGTCTACGACGCCGACGAGGCGGCCGCCCGCGCGGCGCGTGCCGCGTGGCCCGCCGAGCCGCCGCCGCCCCCCGTCGCGCGCACCCTGAACACCTTCGTGGACGGCAGTCCCTTCGCCGCCGAATCCGACGCCGGCACCTGGGTCGATCCGCACGTGCGCGTCGCGAGCGAGCGGCAGCCCGGCGACATCGCGGCTCGACTGCGTTTTCGCGCCGCGGTGCCCCGGCCCGATCCGGCCTTCGTCTCGAGTGCGCTCGTCGATCGGACGCGGCGGGACCTCTCCGGCGAAGAGGGCCTCGTCGTCGATGTCAAGGCCGACGGCGAGTACCGCCTCTGGGTCGGGCTCTGGGAGGAGCGGCGGGACGGTGACGCGCACGACCCGAACTGGTGGCTGTCATCCGTCCGTACGTCGACCGAATGGCGGCGCCACGCGTTTCCCTTCGCGCAACTGCATCCCGTGCAGACCGATGTCGGCCGGTCGCCGGACCTGCGGCGCGTCGTGGGGCTGGTCTTCTTCGTCGACCGCCACACCTACGACTACGTCAGCGAAGGAACGATCTGGCTGGATCGGCTCGGCGCCTATTGACCGGCGGGCGTCCACCCGCCTGCCGCAGAAACGAACGGCCCGGACCCTCGCGAGCAGGGCCGGGCCGTTTCCCTTCGAGCAACTGAACCGGCGAGCTCTACAGCCCCGGCACCATCAGGTGCGCGCTCGACGTGCCCGCCTCCATGAGCCAGAGGCCGTCCAACCGGCGCGAATCCGGCAGGCCGACCGTCTCGGCCGTGGCATTGGGAACGGCGATCGTCGTGTGCAACCGCGCGTTCTCCTGATCGGGACCGTTGAGCGAGTACCAGACCGTCCCGAACTTCGCGAGGACGCGTTTGCCCTCCGCCTCGGCCGCGGCCATCATCGCCCGGCGCTCGTCGGCGTCGGCCGCCTTGAACGCGAACATGCGGTTCTGCTCGAAACGGGGAAGGTTGCCCCGCGCTGAGCACTGGACGGCGAAGGGCGCCGTCCCCGGCACGTCCGAGCGATCCCAGCAGACCAGGCCATTCTCGCTCGCCTTCACGATGATCCGGTTGTTGTTGGCGTCCCAGCGGACGACGCCGACACCGCCGCGGACGCGCTGGGGCGCCGCCAGGGTGGCCTTCGCGATCAGCTCCTCGTCGGAGGACTGCGCGGCCGCGAGGGCCGGCGCGGCCAGCAGGGCCGCGAGCACGAGCAACAGACAGCGGTTCATGGCGTGGTCTCCTTTCGGTATCGTCTCGCCTGTCGTTTGGGACGACATCCGCCCCGCTACGGTCTCACCCGCACGTACTTCTGCAGGTTTCGCGGCCGCGGCTCGCCGCCGTAGATGTTGCCCGCGGCGTCCACGGCCACGAACTCCGCCCCGTTGCCGGCGACCTCGCGCGGGTCGCCCCAGACGAACGGAATGAACTCGTCGACCCAGCCGGTCTTCGCGTCGCCGATGCGGATGCCCAGCTCCCAGCCCGGGTTCTGCACATCGTCCGACTCCGAGTCGGCGACGTAGACGCGGCCGTGGGCGTCGAAGGTGATGCCGCTCGGGCGGCCGAACTGCGTCCACTGCGCCAGGAAGGTGCCCTCCTGATCGAAGATCTGCACGCGGTTGTTCGAGCGGTCGGCAATGAACAGGCGGCCGTCGTTGTCGATGGCGATGCCGTGCAGGGTGCGGAACTCGCCCGGCGCGTAGCCGGTCATGCCCCACTCCTTCACGAAGTTGCCCTCGGCGTCGAACTTCACCACGCGGTTGTTGGTGTTGTCGGCGTGGCCGTCGGCGACGAAGATGCTGCCGTCGTCCGCCACGACGACGTCGGACGGCGCATTGAAGTGGTTCGGGCCGTCGCCGGGCTCGCCGGGCGTGCCGAGCGTCAGAAGGACCTCGCCGGTCGGGCTGAACTTGACCACCGAGTGGCCGCGGTCGCCGCCTTCCGGCGTGCGCGCCTCGCTCACCGCGTCGGTCACCCAGACGTTGCCGTCCGGGTCGACGTCGATGCCGTGCGGCCAGATGAACATGCCGCCGCCGAAGCTCTCGACCGCGGTGCCGTCGGGCGCGAACTTGATGACCGAATCCAGATCCGACTCCAGGCACTCCCACCCGAAGCGTTCCGGCCCCGCGTCGCAACGCAGGATGGCCCAGATGTGCTCGCCGTCGTTGTCCACGGTCGCGTCCCCGACCGCGCCGACGATGCGGCCGTCGGAGAACTTCGCCCAGTCGTCGACCAGGCGATAGGGGTTGGGATACGGTTGGCCGACCATGGCGGTCACCCCTATCCCGAGGGCGAGGGCAACCGTAATCCCCAGGTTGATCTTTCTCAGCATTGACTTGCACTCCAGCGCAAAATGGGCACGAACGCCATTTCGCAGCCCCCTCTTCTCGGCGACTGCGCTTCCTCGTCCGGTGCCTCGTTGTTTCCCTCCTGAGTCCTGCCGACTGCTTCTTTCTTCTTTCTTTTCCTCCCCTGGGGAAAAACCTCCTCCCGACTACTTCCTCTCCTGCGCCCGCTCGCCGCTCAGCGAGTTGGGGACCGCGTAGTTCCCCTCGTGGCAGGCGTACTCGTACTGCAGGTACTCGTTGTCGCGCTTGTAGTTGAAGGCCACCGTCCAGGGGGCCGTGTAGGTCTCGGGGTCGTCCACGCGCAGCTCGTAGCGCAGCGTGTCGGCGTCGAGCAGGGTGAACCGCTCGACGACGTGGCGCGCCTCGGTCTGGGGAGCGCGCGAACCGGGACCGCGCTGGTTGGCGACCGCCTTGAAGTTGCGTGACTCCACGACCAGCGTGTCGCCCTCCCAGCGCGCCCGCGGGTCGCCGTTCCACAACGCGATGCCGCCGTCGATGTGCGCGCCGGCGTCGATCGGGATGATGCGGGAGTTGTGGATCATCTCGCTCAGGATGACCACGTGGTTCGGCGTGTGGAAGAACATCTTCCCGTTGTTGTACGCCGTGGGCATCATGATCCCGTAGGTGCCCCGCGAGATGCAGCGGTCGCCGGTCTCCATCGTCGAGTACGAGTCGTGCAGGTGCTCGCGGTGCCAGGCGACGCTCTCGGCCGCCTTCGGCGTCATGGCCGGCATCCTGCCGCCGGCCGGCTCGATCAGCAGCGCCGGTGCGTCGACCCCGGCCGGCTCCTTCCAGAACCAGTCGAACCAGTAGTTGGCGTACGCGCCCACGCCGCGGCTGTTCTCGTGCCCCTGCCAGGTGACCGCCTTGCGCGCGTCCGAGCGCTGCTGCACCAGGGCGTCGATCTCTTCCTGCGAGACGTCCGCGCCCGCCAGCGCCTCCGGCAGCTCGAGCGGGATGTGGGACGAGCCGACGTTGTTCCAGGTGCCGTTCAGGTCGGGCTGCCCGTCGGCGAGCCGGGGCGGATTCCAGCCGTCCCCGTTCTGGGCCTGGGCCGGCGCCGCGGCGCCGCCGGCCAGGGCGAGCACCAGCGCGGTCGGGGCGAACGAGGCAACGAATCGAGCCATGGTGAACCCTCGCTTTCGCGCTGATGATACTGCACGCTCCGCCCTTGCGCGCCGGCCCCGGCGGCGATTATCGTAGCCGCTGGAGATTCGAACGGAACGCACGCCAAAGGAAGGTGAGAGATGCGCAGTCGATCCCTCTCGATGTCGCTCGTTGCAGCGGTCGTCGCGGTGCTCCTGCCCGCGGCCGCGCTCGCGCAGACGCAGTCCGACGGCGAGCCGCTCACGCCCTGGGGCGATCCGAACCTGGAGGGCACCTGGTCGTACGCCTCGCTCACGCCGCTGCAGAGGCCGGCCGGGCTCGGCGACCGCCGGCACTACACCGAAGAAGAGGCCGCCGCGCGCAACCTGGAGGTGACCCTCGACCGCGAGCCGCCGCCCGGTAGCGTCGGCTCCTACAACGCGCTCTGGTTCGACCGCGGCCGGGTCAGCCCCGATCTGCGTACGTCGCTGATCATCGATCCGCCGAACGGCCGTCTGCCCATCACCGCCGAAACCGCGGCGCAGGCGGAGGCCGACCGGGCGTACCGGGCGGAGCATCCGGCCGACTCGCACCTGGACCGCAGCAACTGGGATCGCTGCATCACCTATCACGGCGTGCCGCCGGTGTCGACGGGCTACAACAACACCTACCAGATCGTCCAGACGCCGGACCACGTGGCGATCCGTGTCGAGAACATCCACGACGTGCGGATCATCCCCATCGACGGCCGCGACCGCCTCACCGACGACATCCGCCAGTGGAACGGCGACTCGCGCGGCCACTGGGAGGGCGACACGCTGGTCGTCGAGACGCGCAACTTCAGCGACAAGACGCAGCACCGCTTCCCGTCGTCGCCGGACACCGTCGCGGTGGAGCGCTTCCGGCGCCTCGACGACAACACCCTCGAGCACACGTTCACCATCGAGGACCCGACGGTCTACACGAGGCCCTGGACCGGCATGCGCCACATGCCGCGGCTGCCCGACTACATCATCTACGAGTACGCCTGCCACGAGGGCAACTACGCGATGACCAACCTGTTGCGGGCGGAGCGGACCTGGGAGGCGACGGGGCGGCGCTGAAGACTCGAACCGATGGGTCGGTCCGGTCACTGATCGCGATGGGCGAGCGGTCCGACGCCGCGGTCCGGACGCTGCCCGCGCTGCTCGAGGCGCGGGCGCGATCGACGCCCGGCGCGCCGTTCGTCGTCTTCGACGACCTGCAGGGTCGGATCGCCACGCGCACGTACCGCGAATTCGACCGGGAGGTGAACCGGACCGCGCACCTCCTCGGCCGCCTCGGCGTCCGCCGGGGCGACAGGGTCACCCTGCTGCTGGCCAACTGCCTGGAGTTCCTCGCGCTCTGGTTCGGCGCCGCGAAGCTCGGCGCCGTCATCGTTCCCGTCAACACCGCCTCGTCGGCGTCGGAGCTCGAATACCTGGTCGCTCACTCCGAGAGCCGGTTGATCTTCACGCAGGCCGCCTGGCTCGACCTGGCCCGCCAGGTCCACGGCCGCTGTCCGCGGGTCGAGGAAGTGCTCGTCTGCGGGGCCGGCGCGCCGTCGGCTCTGGTCGACTTCGGCCGGCTGGTCGCCCACTGTCCCGCGCTGCCGCCCGCGGCGCCGGCGCCGTCGCCCATGGACGAGGCGGCCATTCTGTATACCTCCGGCACCACGGCGCGGCCGAAGGGCGTGCTCGTCACCCACGCCAACTACCTCTGCGCCGGCGAAACGGTCGCCCGTGCGGTCCGCCTGACGCCGGAGGATCGGCAACTGTGCGTGCTGCCGCTGTTCCACGGCAACGCGCAGTACTACTCGACGATGAGCGCGCTGGTGGCCGGCGCGAGCGTGGCGCTGATGGCGCGCTTCAGCGCCAGCCGCTTCTTCGATCAGGCGATCGCGCACCGCTGCACGGTCTCGAGCCTGTTCGCGGCGCCGATGCGGATGCTGCTGGCCCAGCCCCGGCGGCGCGAACACGCGCGCAACGATCTGCGCGCCGTGATCTTCGCCCAGAGCGTGACGCCGGCGCAGCTCGCCGAGTGGCACGAGCGCTTCCGGGCCCCGCTCATGCAACTCTGGGGCATGACCGAGACGATGGGGCCGCCGATCATCAACCCGCTCGACGGCGAGCGGCGAAACATGTCGATGGGATTGCCGGCGCCCGGCTACACGGCGCAACTGGTCGACGAGAGCGGCCGGCCGGTGGCGCGCGGCGAGATCGGGCAGATCGCGGTGCAGGGCCAGCCGGGGCTCTCCCTGATGAAGGGCTACTTCAAGAACCCGGAGGCCACGGCCGAGACCCTCCGCGACGGTTGGCTGTGGAGCGGCGACAACGCCCGCCAGGACGAGGACGGCTACTATCACTTCGTCGACCGCGCGAAGGACATGATCAAGCGGTCGGGGGAGAACGTGGCCGCCGGCGAGGTCGAGGCGGTGATCCGCGAGCACCCCGGCGTGTTCGACTGCGCGGTCATCGGCGTGCCCGACGAGATGCGCGACGAGGCGATTCTTGCCGTCGTCGTTCCGCGCGGCGCGGAAGGGGCGGATGGAGAATCGTCCGCCGCGTTGACCGAGGACGCGGTGATCGGCTGGTGCCGCGAGCGGCTCGCCACCTTCCGCGTCCCGCAGTTCGTGCGCTTCCGGGAGGAGCTGCCGCGCACCTCCGTCGGCAAGATCCGCAAGCACGTCCTTCGCGCCGAGATGCGGTTGTAGCGCTCCGGGTTGCATCCGCGCCGCGCGTGCGGGAAGATGCGGCGATACGAGTCGCAGTTGGCTCCATTCCAGAGAGGTGATTCATGGAGCGTCGAACATTCGCAACGGTCGCGGCGGCCACGGCGGCCACGGCGTTCGTCCTCCTGGCGGCGTTTCCAGCGGCAGCGCAGGACACGCTGCGCACCCCGTGGGGCGACCCGGACCTGCAGGGCATCTGGACCGGCTCGACCCTGACGCCGCTGGAGCGGCCCGAACGGTTCGCCGGCCAGGAGCTGCTGACCGACGAGCAGGCTGCCGAGTTGGAGCTGCGCGCCGACGCGACCCGGTTCGTCGAGCGCGAGGTGCGCGAGGGCGATCCCGGCACCTACAACCAGATCTGGTTCGATCCGGGCACGCGGCTCGTGGACCGGCGGACGGCGCTGATCACCGATCCGGCCGACGGGCGCGTCCCCTACACGCTGGAGATGGCCGAGCGCAGCCGCCTGCAGGCGATCTACCGCGTCAGCGGCCAGCGCAACTCCTGGGTGGACGTCGACACCGGCGAACGCTGCATGACCGACGGCGTGCCGATGTTCTGGCTCGGCTACAACCCGAACCACCAGTTCGTGCAGACGCCCGACCACGTCGTCATCCTGCACGAGATGTTCGGCGACCGACGGATCATTCCGCTCGGCGACACGCCGCACGGGACGGTCCGGCAGTGGAACGGCGACATCCGCGGGCATTGGGAGGGCGACACCCTGGTCGTCGAGTCGACCCGGTTCGTCGACGGGACGGCCGACCGCTGGGCGCAGACGTGGCGCATGCCGACGCACACGATGCACCTCGTCGAACGCTTCACCCGCGTCGACGAGAGCACGCTGATGTACGAGTTCACCCTGACCGACCCGGCGAAGTTCACGCGCCCGTGGAGCGTCCGCCTGCCGCTGACGACGAACCAGGCGTCGCGCGGCGTCACCGAGGGGCCGCTCTACGAGTACGCCTGCCACGAGGGCAACTACAGTCTCACCAACGTGCTCAGCGGCGCGCGCGCCGAGGATCGGGCCGCGGCGGAGGACGGCGGGCAGCAGTAGCCGGCCGGCAGGGGCCGCGGCGGAAGCGGCGCCGTCCGGGCGCGGGTTCGTCCGGCGGCGGGCGGTGAATCGAACCGTTCGTCGTCGAGCGCCGCCTCGGTCGCCTGGAGCACGGTCTGGGCGGCATCGAGGGTGGCGTCCGCCGCGAGCAGCGCCCGGTGCGCAGCCCGTACCGCACCCGCCTCGCGGAGCGCCTCGGCCCCGTCGCGGAGCGCCTCGACCGCTGCCATCAGCGCTCTGGTGGCATCCCGCAATCCCCGCACGGTCGCCAGGGCCTCCTCGAACGTGCCGGACCGTTCCATCCGCATGTGTCGCACGCGAGTCAGGACGGCTCGCGTCTCGGTGCTCGCACGCCCCGCCGCACGAGCCGCCGACTCCGCCCGCTCGGCAGCGGACATCGCGCGCGGCGGGGCGGCCCCGCCATCCTGCCCGCGCTGTGCCTCGGCTGCCGCGCCGATGTCCACGACCGCATCGTCGAGCGCGGTCTCCGCTACGCGGAGCGCGGCGATCGCGGCATCGAATACCTCGACGACATCGTCGTCGAGCGTCCGGGCGGTGAACAGCACCGCCACCGCCGCCGCGGCGAGCCAGGCCTCCCAGCGGATCGGTGCGCGCCGTCCGTGATTTCGGTCGCGGTGCATCGTTGTCTTCGGGTCGCGAGGCTCGCGGGCGACCCGGAGGCGAGTCTCGCCCCCGGGTATTCTCCGCCGGCAGCAATCCCGGCCGGCACCCGCTACGGCAGCGTGAACGTCACGAGCATGTTGCTGCCGACCGGCGCCTCCATCTCCGGCGCGTAGGTCTGCAGCCGGTTGCCGACGCCGCCCACCGGCACCGTGATGTATTGCCGGCCGTCCACGGCATAGCTCACGGGGTAGCCGCTGATCTGGCTGCCGAGAATCGTCTCCCAGAGTACGTCGCCGGTCTCCGCGTCGAAGGCCCGGAACCGCCGGTTCGAGTCGCCGAAGAAGACGACGTTGCCCGCCGTTGCGAGCGTCGTGCCCGCGTTCGGCGCGCGCTGGCTGTAGCGCCAGACCTCGCGGCCGGTCGAGATGTCGATGGCCCGCACCTCGGTCAGGTCGCCGTCCGGCCCGATGTCCGGATCGGGGATCGTGAACCGCGGGCTCGCGCCCGAGATCGTGCGGGAGTTCGTCGTCTGGTTCAGGCACGAGCGATTGATCGGAACATAGAGCATCCCGGTCACCGGGCTGTACGACCACGACCACCAGCCCTTCACGTTGTGGCCGCAGATGATGAACTGGTCGCCCTCCTCGCGCGCCACCAGATCCATGTTGATGTAGGTGGTGCCGGTCTCCACGTCGACGTCCGAGATCACGAACCGCTCGGTGCTCTCGAACGGGAACGGGTCGGCCCAGAGGAACTCCCCGGTCTCGCGGTCGTTGACGAACAGGCCGCCCGGCTCGCCCAGCACGACCACCACCTTCCGCTCCTCCGCCGTGCCGGCCAGCGCCGGGTTGATCCAGCGCACTGCCTCCGGGTCGGGATTGACCACCGTGTCGATGAGCGTGCGCTCCTGCACGAAGTCCTGATCCCAGTCGTCGCACGGCAGGTACTGGTAGTACCAGTCGATGGCGCCGGTGTCGGCGTTCATGGCGATGGTCGAGTTGGAGTAGAGCTCGCACGGCGAGCGGTCGCCGACGTCCCAGGTCCCGCGCCGCACGAGCCGCGGATAGGGCAGCGGCACCGCCACGCCCCAGAAGATGCGGTTCAGAGCGGGGTCGAAGCTGCCCGGGACCCCCCACGGCGAGACGTGGACGCGGTTGGCGGTGGGCAGCGTGCCCCAGGTCTGGCCGCCGGGATCGTCGGCCCCGGCCGCGGTGTAGGTGCGCCAGCGCTCCGTGCCGCCGTCCGCGTCGTGGGCCGCGACGTAGCAGCGCGCCTCCAGGCTCGACGGGCTGCACGTGCGCCCGCTGACCACGTTGCCGTTGACGATCACGGCGCCGGACGAGTGGCTGATCCCCTGGCGGTAGTCCGCGGTGCGCGACTCCCAGGTCGGCTCGCCGGTGCGCGCGTCGATGGCGACGATGTGCGCGTCGGCGGTCAGGTGGTAGAGGTGCTCGCCGTACAGGGCGAGGTGCCGGGTGCGGTTGCCGAACTGGCCGTACTGGCGGATGTCGTCCGGCTGCTCCCGCTGGTAGTCCCAGAGGAGGTCGCCGGTGGTGGCGTCTATCGCCTGCAGGTGGTCGTAGCCCGGCTGGGCGAGGTACATCACGCCGTCGTAGACCAGCGGCCGGATCTGCTGGGCTCCCTCTTCCATCGCGCGCATCCAGGCGAGCCGGAGCTGCCCGACGTTCTCGCGGTCGATCTGATCGAGCGGGCTGAAGGCCTGGAAGTCGTAGGTGCGGTACGCCATCAGCCAGTCCGCCGGGTCCGGGTCGCGAAGCATCTCGTCGGTTATGGGCACGAACTCCTGCTCCTGCCCGGCCGCGGCCAGCTCGGCCTCCACGCCGGGTCGGGCGGCGCCGCCCCCGGAGAGCCACAGCAGCACGACGACGATGCCGGCACACGCCGGGGTCAGTGTTCTCAGCATGGCGTTCGCTCCTTTGCTTGGTGCGCCTCATGATGCCGTACTCCGTGCGGATGCGCACCAACGGAATCAGGGAAAGGTGTTCCCGGCGACACCCGCCGCCGCCGGAGGCGCCGGTTGCCGCGCGGCTGTTGCGCCGGCCGCGGGGGTCGGCTATCGTGGCGGGAGTAGGGTTGATCCGGGAATCGGCTGGCAGGGTCACTGCCGTTGTCCAGGGAGGTAGCGATGAGAGGCACTTATCTCGTGGCGGCGTTGACCGCGATGCTGCTCGTTCCGCTGCTGGCGGCGCCCGCTGCCGCGCAGGACGAGGCGCCCCGGACGCCGTGGGGCGCGCCGGATCTGCAGGGCGTGTGGGACTTCCGCACGATTACCCCGCTGCAGCGGCCCGAGGAGCTGGGGGACCAGGAGTTCCTGACCGAGGAAGAGGCGGCGAGCCGCGAGCAGGCGGCCGTGGCCCGCGACATCGAGCTCTGGGAGGCCGACGCGCGCCGGACCGAGGCGGGCGGCAGCGTGGGCGCGTACAACAACTTCTGGATGGACCGCGGCACGAACGTCATCGAGACGCGGCGGACGTCGCTGATCATCGATCCGCCGAACGGGCGCATGCCTCCATTGTCGGATGCCGGGCAGCAGCGCGCCGACGCGCGGCGCGTCCGCCGGGCGGAGCATCCGGCCGACTCGTGGCTCGACCGCAGCTCGTTCGACCGCTGCATCCTCGGCTTCAACCAGGGGCCGCCGATGACCCCGGGCGGCTACAACCAGAACATGCAGCTCTTCCAGACCGAGGACCACGTGGTGGTGCTCAACGAGATGGTGCACGACTCGCGCATCATCCCGCTCGACGGCCGGACACGGCCGGGCATCGACTCGTGGACGGGCGAGTCGCGCGCTCACTGGGAGGGCGACACGTTGGTGGTCGAGACCGTCGACTTCAGCGCCAAGCACAGTTGGCGGGGGACGTCGCCGGACCGGCACCTGATCGAGCGGTTCACGCGGGTCGACGCCGACACGCTGCTCTACGAGTTCACCGTTACCGATCCGGGGACCTGGACCGCCCCGTGGACGGCGCAGGTGCCGATGCGGCTGAACGAGCTCCCGCTGTTCGAGTACGCCTGCCACGAGGGGAACTACTCGCTGGAAGGCATCCTCTCGGGGACGCGCGCGGACGAGCGGAAGGCGGCGGCCGCCGCGCAGCAGGAGTCCCGGTAGTCCGGCCGCCGGTCGTTTCCGGCGCTCGGCGAACAACTCGGCCGGCAGCGCGGCTCGCCAGGGTGACGCCCGGCGGGAGCGTCGCGTGCTGTCGGTCTTCCGTCTCCGGTCCCGACCGGTTCTCAGGCCGCGGACCGCGCCGGCGCGGTCCGGTGTGGGGAGGAGGCGCCTCTCACCGCGCGCACGACGACCGAGCGATCTGGTGGTCTGGTGCGGAAGGGGGGATTTGAACCCCCACGGGCCTAAGGCCCACAAGCTCCTGAGGCTTGCGCGTCTGCCAGTTCCGCCACTTCCGCAGGATGGAGTGGAGCGCAGGAGAGTATAACCCATCGCCGCGCCCGTATACTTGCCCTGATCGCCGGTCCGAGGCCGGCCAAGGAGTACGAACGTGGCAACCGCAAGGGGCGTCCGGTTCATCCTGCTGTTCATGGTCGCGGCCGTCATCGTCTCGATGACGGGGGTGGCCTTCAGCTACTTCCTGCTCACCCGCGGGCCGGCGGTCGAGTCCGACTCGGTGCTCTGGCTGCGCGTCCCGCCCAACCTGGGGGAGCAGGCCCCCGACGACCTTTTCGGTCTGTTCGATCCGCAGGAGACCGTCGGTTCGGTCGTCACCGCGCTGCGCAAGGCGAAGGTCGACGATCGGGTGTCGGCGGTGGTTCTGGTTCCGCCGCCGACGCCGGGTCTGTGGGGCACGGTGCAGGAGATCCGGGACGCCGTGATCGACTTCAAGGAGTCGGGCAAGCCGGTCGTCGCGCATATCGAGTTCGGCATGGGGCAGGCGTACTACCTGGCGACGGCGTGCGACGAGATCTTCATGAGCCCGACCAGTCCTCTCATGCTCGTGGGCGTGGCGTCGTACGAGCTTTTCTTCCGCGGCACGCTCGACAAGGTGGGCATAGAGGCGGACATGCTGGCGGCCGGAGACTTCAAGACCGCCATCAACGCCTATACCGAATCGGGGTTCACGCCGGAGCACCGGGAGGTGTCGGAGGCGCTGACCCGGGACTTCTACGAGCAGCTCGTCGACGGCATTGCGGAAGGGCGCGGCATGACGCGGCCGCGCGTGCGGGAGGTGATCGACCAGGGACCGTTCGTGGCCGCCGATGCGGTGAGCCTGGGACTCGTCGACGACCTGTTGTACGAGGACGAGTTGCTCGCCCGCGTGTCGTCCGGCGACGAGCCGGTACAGATCGACTTCGCGACCTACCGGCGCGTAGACCCGCGGGATCTCGGTCTGAACACCGGACCGCGGATCGCCGTCGTGTACGCGGAGGGCATCGTCAATCTCGGCTCGAGCACGGTGGATCTGCCCGGGACCGGGCAGTTGGTCGGATCGCGGACGATGACCGAGGCGATTCGCGCGGCGCGCGACGACTCGTCGATTCACGCCATCGTGCTGCGCATAGACAGCCCCGGCGGGGCGGCCACCGCGGCCGACATCATCTGGCGCGAGCTGTCGCTTGCCCGCGAGCGGAAGCCGCTGGTCGTATCCATGGGCGACATGGCGGCCTCGGGCGGCTACTACATGGCGGCGCCCGCACACGCCATCGTGGCGCAGCCGGGCACGCTGACCGGCTCGATCGGCGTGTTCAGCGGCAAGTTCGCCGCCGCGGGAGCGTTCGACAAGGTGGGACTCGGCATCGACGGAGTGACCTACGGTGCCCAGGCGGACATCTTCTCGCCGGTGGATCGATTCGGCGACGCCGGCCGCGCGGCCATGCAGGCGCAGGTGGACGACATCTACGAGCGGTTTCTCCAGGTGGTCGCCGAGGGACGGGCCATGTCGCGCGACGAGGTGCACGCGGTGGCCCAGGGGCGGGTGTGGACCGGCCGGCAGGCGCTGGCGCGGGGCCTGGTGGACGAGCTGGGAGGACTCCGCCGCGCCGTGTCGCTGGCGCAGGCGCAGGCGGGCATCGACGCGGACGAGGAGGTGAGGCTGGTGCCCTACCCCGGTCCGCGCTCGTTCGTCGAGGTGCTGACCGGCGCCGTCATGGCGCGGGCGATGGGCCGTGAGTTCGGTTGGCGGCACTCGCCGTATGCGCGTGGGGCCTACGCGCAGTGGGCGCGGATGGACCTCGCCGGATCGGGCGTGCCGCTGGCGCTGATGCCCGGTGTTCCGGTCGGAAGATAGAGAGCCCGCCGACTCGCTGCTTCCGCGGGCTTCCAGCGCTGCGGGCGCGCCCTCAGGCCTGCCCGAGCGCCAGTTCCAGGACAGCCAGATCGATGGTGATGTCCAGACGCGCCTTCACGTTGTCCATGTAGGCGGTGAAGAACCTGGACTGGCGCTCGAACATCAGCTCGTCGCGCAGCGTGTCGCGATTTTGCGCCAGGTCGGCCGCCGAGGCTTCCTCGCGCTCGACGAGGTGCACGATGGCCGCGGCGTTGCCGGTCTGCACGACGTCGCTCACCGTGCCGGGCGTCATCGCGAAGGCGACCGCTTCCACCGCGGCGCTCGGGCCGACCTCCGGGAAGGAGGCGCCGCGCGCCACCATGTCGCTGGCTCCGACCGCCCACTCGGCCTCCTCGGCGGTCGCGACGAAATCGTCGGCCGCCTTGAGCGCCTCGGCCGCCTCGGCCGCGCGCGCCTGCGCGACGGTCAGCGACTTCTTGCGAATCACGTCCTCGCGTACCTGCTCCCGGACCTCGTCGAGCTCGGGAATGTAGGGCTCCTGGATATCGATGACGGTGACGAACGCGGGACCGGAAGGCGTGGGGATGGGCCCGGCAACGGCGCCCGGATCGACGGCGAAAGCCTGCGCGGAGACCTCCTGCGCCAGGCCCAGTCCGAGGATCGGCTCGCCGCGGGCGGCGAATCCCGACTCCTGCAGCTCGTAGCCGCGGGCCGACGCCGCGCGCTCGAGCTCGGCCGGCGTCGACGCCTCGGCGGCGATCGCGCGGGCCAGGGCGGTCGCCCGCGCGGATGACCTCTCCCGCTTCAGGATGTTCTCGATGGCTCCGCGCACCTCGGCGAACGGCTGCGTGACCTCATCCTGCTTCTCGGTCACGTGGATGACGTGATAGCCGAAGGGGCTGCGCACCGGATCGGAGATCTCGCCTGCCGCGAGGGCGAACGCGGCGTTCTCGAACTCGGGAACCATCCGGCCGCGCCCGAACGACCCGAGATCGCCGCCGTTCGCGGCGTTGGTCTCGTCCTCGGAGTGCTCGCGCGCCAGCCCGGCGAAGTCCGCCCCGGCGCGCGCCTCGGCCGCGAGCTCGGCGGCGCGCGCCGAGACCGTCTCGTCGTCGCCGTCGTCGACGCGCAGCAGGATGTGGCTGGCCCGCACCTGCCCGGGCGTCTGGTACTGCGACAGATTCGCGTCGTAGTACTGACGCACCTCGTCGTCGGTCAGGACGAGGCTGTCGAAGATGGCTGTCTGGTCCACCAGCAGGAACCGCAGCCGCCGCTTCTCGGGGATCTCGTAGGTGGCCGCTTCCTCGGTAAAGAGCAGCGATACGTCGTCGTCGTTCGCTTCCACCTCGTCGCGGAAGTCGGCGGCGCGGAAGGCGACGACGTCCACTCGGACTCTCTCGTTGCGGCGCCGGTGCTCGTCGGCGATCTCGGCGTCCGACACGCGCATCCAGCCGGTTACGGCCGCCTGCAGCCGGTCGACCAGGATCTCGCTGCGGATCTCTTCCTCGAACTGCCCGGGGGTCAGCGGGGGGCGTTGCTGCTGCAGCAGTTGGCGGTAGCTCGCCTCGCCGATGAACCGCCCGTCGATCTGGAACGCCGGCAGCGTCAGGATGCGCTCGCGCACCTCCGCGTCGCTCACTTGCAGCCCCAGGCGCTCGGCTTCGGCCAGGGCCGCGTGGCCGTCGATCATCTGCTGCAGAATCTGCCGGTCGATGCCGAGCGAGCGGAGCACTTCCTCGGAAATCTCCCCGCCGGACTCCAGGCGGTACGCCTGAAGCTGGCGGGTGTATATCTGCTGGAAGTCGGCCAGCGAGATCTCCTGGTCGCCCACTCGCGCGATGACGTCGCTGGGCAGCCCGGCCCCGCCGGTCTGGTCCATGAGGCCGGGAACGTACAGGAAGACGAATGCGAAGATGACGAGTGCGAGGCTCCACTTGAGCCAGCCCTTGTGGCGCCGCATCCGGTCGAGCATGGTCATGGAGGCAATTCTACAACCAGACTCGAGGCGGAGTGCGCGGCGCGCCTGTGATACTCTATGGACCCAAGTTGTGGGTTCACCTGGAGTCTGACAGGCCGGTCCACGTCGTTGGCGAGCGACCTGTCGTCGGCTCCGGCGGTCGGCCTCGATGCCGACCGTCCTTCTTACCATTCGCGGCCGACAACCGAGCAGTTCCGTACCGTCGCCCGGACCTCGCGGCGCGCATGGAGCGCCG
>VXME01000157.1:18734-71441 GCA_009861545.1 Acidobacteriota bacterium
GGCCCCGGGCGGCCCCCCCCGCCCCTCCCCGCCCCGCCCCCGCCCCCCCCCCCCCCCCCCAGCGCCCCCCCCCGCGCCCGCCGGGCCGCGCCCCCCCCCCCCCCCCCCGCGCCGCTTCTGGTCCGTCGTCTGGGTCGCGCGACCACCGTCGTCGAGTTGATGCGGGCGGCCGGCGCGGCTCCGGACCCGAGCCGCGTCGCCGACGTGGTGACCGCGCGCGCTGACGCCTGGCTGCCTGCGCCGTGCTGGGCCGTGGTGGGTCCGCAGGCGGGGGGGGCGCCGGTCGTGCTGGCCGGGCGCGGGCTGGGCCCCCGGGAGGCGCCGGCGGTCCGGGCCCTCGGCTCGTGGGTGCTGCGGCGATCGCGCGTTGCGAGCTCGGCCGATCTCAGCCGGGACGCTCGCGTGCCGCATGGACCGGCGGCGGCGGCGGTGGCGCTTCCGCTCGCGTGCCGTGCGCGTACCGTGGCCGCGCTCGTGGGTCTGGACAGTGGGGTGGCTTCGAGGGCGCCCCGCCTGCCCGGCGCACTCCGGCGCGCGTTGCGGCTGGTGCTCGAACCGGCTGCGTTCGCACTCGACGACGCCCGCCGACTCGAGCAGGCCGAGCGACTTGCCGGCACGGATGATCTGACGGGCCTCTTTAACGTGCGGGCACTAACTGATACGCTTCGCAGGGAGTCGGCGCGTGCGTCTCTCACCGCTCGGCCGCTGTCCGTGCTCGTCATCGACCTCGACGGTTTCAAGAAGGTCAACGACGAACATGGTCACTTGTGCGGCAGCCGTGTGCTCATCGAGGTGGCCGCGCTGCTCCGCGACGGCCTGCGGGAGACCGACGCCGTTGCCCGCTGCGGTGGCGACGAGTTCGCCCTCGTGCTCCCGGAGACTCGCGCGGAAGGCGCGGTCGCGGCCGGCGAGCGCCTGCGTGCACGCATTGCGGGCCATGTATTCCTGCGGCGGGCGGGGCGCGCCGTCCGGCTGACGGCCTCGGTGGGAGCGGCGACGACGAACGGCGCGGCCATGTCCGGAACCGGGCTTCTGGATCTGGCGGACAGGGCCTTGTACGACATGAAGGCGGCCGGGGGAAACCGTACCGGAATGCGGCCCGTCGGCTGCGTGGACGTGGAGCGGGCGAAGTGAGCCTGCGGTCGATGCTCTCTTTTCTGTCGAGCGATCTCGCCATCGATCTCGGAACCGCGAATACGTGCGTCTACGCGCGTGGGCAGGGCATCGTCATCAACGAGCCTTCCATCGTCGCGGTGAATCACGTCAGCGGACAGATCGAGGCGGTCGGGCTCGAGGCCCGGGACATGGTGGGGCGGACGCCGGGGAACATCACGGCCATCAAGCCGATGAAGGACGGGGTCATCGCCGACTTCGACGCCACCGAGAAGATGCTGACGTACTTCATCAAGAAGGCCCACAACCGGACCGTGTGGGTACGTCCGCGGATTATCATCGGCATTCCGTCCGAGGTCACCCAGGTGGAGAAGCGGGCGGTGAAGGACAGCGCCTACCGGGCCAAGGCCAGCGAGGTGCACCTGGTCGAGGAGGCGATGGCCGCCGCGATCGGCGCCGGAATGCCCATCACGGAGCCGTTCGGCAACATGATCGTCGACATCGGCGGCGGCACGACGGACATCGCGGTCATCTCGCTGGCCGGCATCGTCTACAGCCGGGCCGTGCGCGTGGCCGGCAACGAGATGGACGACGCGATCACCCAGTACATCAAGAAGGCCCATAATCTGCTCATCGGGGAGCGGACCGCCGAGGAGATCAAGACGAAGCTCGGGTCCGCCGCCGAGCTCGACGAGTCGTTGAAGATCGAGATCCGGGGCCGCCATCTGATCGAGGGCGTACCCAAGACTGCTATCGTGACCGACGGGGAGATTCGGGAGGCGCTCGCCGACACGGTTTCCGTTATCGTCGACGCGGTGCGCGTTGCGCTGGAGCAGACGCCGCCGGAACTGTCGGCCGACATCTTCGAGCGCGGCATCGTCATCACGGGTGGCGGGGCCCTGATGAAGAACATGGACAAGCGGTTGCGGGAAGAGACCGGCGTGCCGGTCGCGATTGCCGAGGATCCGTTGCACTCGGTGGTGCTCGGGACGGGCAAGATGCTCGCGGACTTCACGCTGCTGCGCAGGATTGCGATTGACTGATTGCCCGACAGTTCGCATGCTTGCGGGCGAAGCCGGCAGTCGGACGCTGCGCGCGGACGGCGCTGTCCGGTTGCCCGGGATCGGGGTACGTGCAGCATGAAGAGACAACGTGCCGGCTACCTGGTGCTGGGCGTGCTCGTGGCGCACCTCGTCGTCATCTCGGTGCAGGTGGATACCTCTCCCGGTACGAGTGTCCTGCACGCCGTCACCTTCGGCCTGCTGTCCGAGGCGCAGCGGCTGGTGAGCTCCACGGTGGCCTCCGGACGTGACCTGTGGGACGGCTACGTCTCGCTGCGGGGCGCGCACGAGGAGAAGATCGAGCTGCAGGAGCAGGTCGCGAGGCTCCGGTTGCGCCTGCAGGCGCAGGACGCCCTGGTTCAGCAGGCCCACAGCCTCGAGCGACTGCTCGAGCTCGACCGGACGGTCGAGCTGATGACGCTCAGCGCCCGCGTCATCGGCATCGACGCGACGCCCTGGTTCCGAACGATTACGGTCGACCGCGGCCTCCGTGACGGAGTGGAGGCCGAGTTGGCGGTGATCGCCCCCGGCGGCGTCGTGGGACGGGTGGTGGGCACGCCCGGAATGCGGGCGGCCAGGGTGCAACTGATCATCGATCGGAACGCCGCAGCCGGCGCGCTCATCGAGCGGACGCGCGTGCCGGGCGTGGTCGTCGGGACCGGCGACGGCGTGTCCCTGCGCATGGAGTACGTATCGAACCTCGAGGATGTGCAGGTGGGGGACGCCATCGTCACGTCCGGGGCCGACGGCATCTATCCGCACGGACTCACTTTGGGGACGGTCACCTCGGTGCGGCGCGGCCCCAGCCTGTACAAGACGATCGACGTCGAGCCGGCAATGGAGTTCGACCGCATGGAGCATGTCCTGATCGTCACCCACGACGAGCGGCTCGCGGCCGCCGGCGATGTCCGATGAGCCCCGCGCAGGTAGCGATCGCCGCTGCGGCGGCGGTGACGGTGCAGACCACACTGGCCTGGTCGGTCAGCGGCACCGTCGTCAACCTGGATCTGCCGCTGGTGGTCGTGGTCCTGGCCGCGCTGTCCGGTGGACCGCTGGCCGGGCTGTGGACCGGAACCGCGACAGGGCTCGCGCAGGACGTGCTGTCGGGCGGAATCGTCGGCGTGAGCGGCCTGTGCAAGTGCGTGGCCGGCGTTGCGGTGGGGCTGGCGGGTGAGAAACTGCTCGTGACGACCACCTGGCAGCGGAGCCTCGTGGCGGCGGGCGCGACCCTGCTCCACGCCGGTTGCTTCTTCGGGGCCTATGCCTTGATCCCCACGGCGACCCTGATCGGCGGGTGGACGGAGGTGGCGGCTCAGGCAGTCGCGAATGCGGTGGCGGCGAGCATCGTCATCGGCGCCGTGGGACCCGTGCGCCGATGGCAGAGACCCGCGCAGCGCCGGCGTCCGGGGCCGGCCGCCGAACGCTGGCGGAGTCGGTACGCGCCATGATGAGCATCCCGCCGCCGCCGTCGCGCGACGCGCTCAGAGCTCGATCGCTGCTGGGGTTGCTCCAGCACGCCGTCGTCGTGATCTTCGCCGCGCTCCTCGTCAGTTTCTGGCACGTCCAGATCAGCCAGCACGAACGGTTCCTGGCGATGGCGGAGAACAACCACCAGCGCCGGCTGTTGCTGCGTGCGCCGCGCGGCGCGGTCCTGGACCGCGACGGCGAGGTGCTGGTGGAAAACCGTCACTCGCTGAACATCTCGTTGGTGCGTGAGCAGGTCGAGGACGTCGACGCCTGGATTGCCCGGCTGGCGCGCACCACCGGCGCCGATGAAGCGGCGATCGCCGGCATCGTCGAGCGTCAACCGCCCGCATCCGCATCGCGTCCGGTAGTCGTCATCAGGGACGCCCCGCTGTCCCAGGTGGCTGCCGTAGCAGCCCGCAAGCCGGAGCTGCCGGGGCTCGTCGTCGAGCAGGTTCCCACGCGCCATTATCCGGGTGCGACGTTCGGCGCGCATGCGCTGGGTTACGTCGGAGAGGTCACCGACGTGCAACTTTCGCTGCCCCAGTTCGAGGGGCTGCGCAGCGGCGCGATCGTCGGCCACGCAGGCATCGAACACGCCTACAACGATCGGCTCATGGGGACCGACGGCGCGCGCCACGTCGTCGTGAACAGCGTTGGCCGGGAGATCGAGACGGTTCGCGAGGTCGCGCCGATCGAGGGTGCGCCCCTGGAGCTGACGATCGACTACGACCTCCAGCGGGCTGCCGAGGAAGGGTTCCAGGCGGCCGGGTTCGACGGCGCCGCCGTCGTGCTCGATCCGCGCTCGGGCGAGGTGCTGGCCCTGGTGAGCCGGCCGGCTTACGACCCGAACGACTTCGCTTCCGGAATCGACGCCGCCGCCTGGGGCGAGTTGCTCGCGGATCCGCTCAATCCACTGCAGAACCGGGCCCTGCGGGGTCGCTATTCGCCCGGCTCGACGTTCAAGATCGTCATGGCGATAGCGGCCCTTGAAGAGGGGGTGGTGGATCCGCACGACGAGATCGTGTGCCGCGGCGGCGGCGTCTTCTACGGCCGGTTCTTCGCGTGCCACTCCACGCACGGCAGCGTCGACATGGCGCGGGCGCTGGCGCAGTCGTGCAACACCTACTTCTACCGGCTGGGGCAGTCGCTCGGCATCGATCTGATTCACAAGTGGGCCACCGCGCTCGGCCTGGGGAGCATGAGCGGCATCGACCTGCCGCACGAGGTGCAGGGACTGGTGCCGTCCCGGGAGTGGAAGCGCGCCACGCACGGCGAGCGCTGGTATGCCGGCGAGACGATCTCGGTCGCCATCGGACAGGGCCAGGTGTCCGTGACGCCGCTGTCGATGGCCGTGATGATGGCGGCGGTGGCGAACGACGGGCAGGTCCCGACGCCGCGGGTGCTCCGGCCGGCGTTCCCCGGTCGGGGTGCGGTGGAGGAGGTCCGCGCGGGGGCGGGTCTGCAGCTTGCGCCGGAGACCCTCGCCACGGTGCGGCGCGGACTCTGGACGGCGGTCAACGGCGTGGGAACAGCGCGGCGCGCGCGCCTGCCGGGACGCGACGTGATCGGCAAGACCGGTACCGCGCAGGTCGTGTCGCTGTCCGGCCGCAGGGCCGCGACGGATTCCGAGGCGGACTTGCGGGACCACGGGTGGTTCGTCTTCGCCGCTCCGCGCGACGACGCCCGCATCGCCGGCGTGGTCTTCGCCGAGCACGGAGAGCACGGCTATCTGGCCGCCCCGATTGCCCGCCACGTGATCGAGACCTTCTTCGCCAAGGAGGAGGGGCTTCCGCTGCCCGCTTCTCCGCTGCCGGCGAGTCATCCCGTGACGACCGTGGCGGACGCGGCGCAGCCGGAGGCCGCGGGCGGAGGCCAGTGATGTTCGAGCATCGCCTGGCCGTCTACATCGACTGGGCGTTGCTGGGCGCAATCGGGATACTCTGCGCCATCGGCGCGACGATGGTGTTCAGCGCCACTTACGACCCCGCCAGCGGCAGCGTCGGCGCCGAGTTCTATCGTCACCTGGTGGCGCTTGCGATTGGCGCGGTCGCGCTCGTCGGCTGCCTGGTGGTCGACTACCGCACCCTGGCGGATCGTTCCCTGTTCATCTACGCCGGTCTCGTGGCCGTCCTGGTCCTCACGCTGTTCGTGGGTACCGAGCAGGGCGGCGCCCGGCGCTGGGTCGGCATCGGTTCGCTCTCCGGCCAGCCGTCGGAGCTCGCGCGCCTCGTTCTGGCCCTCGTTCTGGCTTCGGTTTACACCCGGAACAGCCCGGCCCGGCGCGCGTTGCGCGACTGGATCGTGGGCGGCGCGGTCGTGGCCCTGCCTTTCGTGCTGATCGCGCGGCAGCCGGATCTCGGGACCGCGGTCATCCTGTTGCCGGTCTGCCTGACCGTCATGGTGTTCGCGGGCCTGCGAATCCGGGTCCTCGCGGTCGTGGCTCTGCTCGGCGTGCTCGCGACGCCTCTCGTCTGGGCCTACGGGCTAGAGGAGTATCAGCAGCGTCGCATCTCCAGCTTCCTGGACCCGGAGCAGGATCCGCAGGGCGCCGGTTACCAGCAGCGGCAGGCGCGCATCACGGTCGGCTCGGGAGGGATGACGGGACGCGGGTTCCTGCAGGGCACGCAGAACCAGTACAACTTCCTGCCGGTCGCGCACAACGACTTCATCTTCTCGGTGCTGGCGGAGGAGCACGGGTTCGTCGGCGTATCGGTCGCGCTGGCCCTGTATCTGTTCGTCATCCTGCGTTCGCTCGATGCGGCGCGGGTCGCGCGGGACAGTACCGGCATGTACCTGGTCGCCGGCGTCGCCGCCGGGTTCACGTTTCAGGTCGTATACAACATCACGATGTCGGTGGGGCTGGCGCCGGTCAAGGGACTGACCCTGCCGTTGATGAGCTTCGGAGGCTCGTCGATCATCGCGACACTGATGGGATTCGGGCTCATCCTGAACGTCCGGATGCGCCGATTCAGAAACTGAGATCATGGTCCGGAAGGGCAGCGGCGCGAGGCGTTGCGAAGGCGTCCGGATGGCGGCCCGACCGGCGGGCGCGCCGCCGTGCGATCGCGCACGCGCGCGACGTGCGCGCGCCTGGAGCGCTGCGAGCCCGGACCGGCGGGAGATCGTTACGCATGAACAAGGAATTGATCGTCTCCTCGAACCGCCACGAGACGATGGCGGCCATTCTCGAGGACGACCAGGTGGCCGAGATCCACATCGAACGCGAGCACCAGCGCGGCGTCGCCGGCAACATCTACAAGGGGCGTGTGAACAAGGTCCTGCCCGGGATGCAGTCGGCCTTCGTCGACATCGGTCTCGAGCGCGACGCCTTCCTGTACGTCTCCGACGTCGTCGACACCATCGAGGAGTTCGAGCGTCTGGAGTCGGGTGACGGCGACGACTCGCCCGCGGACGGCGGCGAGGCCAACGGCGACGCCGCACGCCCGCGCGGCAACGGTCGGAGCCGGTCGCCCCAGCGCTCCGCGCAGAGGCCGACGCAGCAGATCGAGGATCTGCTGAAGGCCGGGCAGGAGATCCTGGTGCAGGTGGTCAAGGAGCCGCTCGGCACCAAGGGCGCGCGGGTCACCTCCCACGCCAGCATCCCCGGGCGCTTCCTGGTGTTCATGCCGACCGCCGACAACATCGGCGTGTCGCGCAAGATCGACTCGCGCGAGGAGCGCAGCCGCCTGCGCGGCATCGTGCGACAGTTTCGCGACGAGCACGGTTTCACCGGCGGGATCATCATCCGTACGGCCGCGGCCAGGCGCCCCAAGGAGGATATCGAAGGCGACTTGCGGTACTTCCACGAGCTCTGGTCCGAGATGCGCGGCAACATGGAGTCGTTGCGGGCGCCCGCGGTCATTCATCACGAGGAGAGCCTCGTCGCGAAGCTCATCCGCGACTTCCTGAACGACGATTTTTCGGCGATCCGGATCGACGACCGCGACGAGCATGCACGCGTCCTGCGGTTGGTCGAGCGCATCATGCCGGGCATGGTGGAGCGCGTGCGGCACTACGCGAAGGAGTTTCCGATCTTCGAGGAATACGGCGTGCAGGCCGAGATCGACAAGGCGATCCGGAGCAAGGTGTGGCTCAAGTCGGGCGGTTACATCGTGATCAACCAGACGGAGGCCCTCGTCGCGATCGACGTCAACACCGGGCGCTACGTCGGCAAGCGCAGCGGCGGTCTCGAGGACACCATCGTCAAGACCAACCTGGAAGCGGCCAAGGAGATCGTCCGGCAAGTCCGGCTGCGGGATCTCGGCGGCATCATCGTGGCCGACTTCATCGATATGGATGATCGCAAGAACCGCCAGAAGGTCGCACAGGCGTTCGAGCGAGAGCTCCGGCGCGACCGGGCGCCGTCGAAGACCATCCAGGTGTCCGACTTCGGCCTGATCATCCTGACCCGAAAGCGCGTCCGCAAGAGCCTGGAGCGGCAGTTGACCGACCCGTGCCCGTACTGTTCCGGCAGCGCGGTCATCAAGTCGTCGTCGACGATCTGTTACGACCTGCTGTCGGAGGTGCGCAAGATTGGCCCCGAGCTCAACGGGCACGCCGTGCAGTTGCGGGTCAATCCCGACATCGCGCGGGTCCTCGAGCAGGAGCAGCGCGGGGTGCTACGGGACCTCGAGCGCGTGCTCGGACGCGGGGTCACCGTGCAGCCGGACGTCCGGCTGCACCACGAGCAGTTCGACGTGATGGCTACCTGAACGGTCAACCCGCGGCGAGGTGAATCAGATAGTGCGTGCCGTCCCGGTTGATCCAGACGCGCACGTAGTCGTTCCCGCGCAGAACTTCGACGCGCGCACTGCCGTTCGCCGGCGGGGCGGCCCCGGCGACGTCGCCGATCTCCGCCGCGGGGACGATGGAGGCCAGCTCGCGTCCCATGACCGCGTCGCCCTGCCGGAACTCCACCCAGCGTTCGAGCTCCGCGAGCGCCCCGGTGGCTTCCGGGCTCGCCGTCAGGCTCGTCAGATGCACGCTGTAGGCGCCGGGCGACAAGGCCTGACCGTTCGCCAGCACGCGCCGGGGCAACTCGATCGTGCCGAGCGCCAGCTCCCCGGGCGGGACGCTGACGCTCCCCGGGAGCTGCCCGGAAGCTCCCGGCAGCGAGCTGCCGGCGACGAAGAGGAGCGCGGCGGCCAACGCGCGCAAGCGGTACGACCCCTTCATGGACGGCTGATTCATGACTGAAATCATAGCATCGGGCCCTGCCAGCGCACCGCGGCGAAACGGTGCAGCCGGTCCCCGGTCACGCGGATCCCTTCCGCAACGAGCAGGCCCCGCTTGACGGCGCGATCGCCGTAGCCGCCCAGCCGCCCGCCGGCGCCGACGACACGGTGGCACGGCACCCCGGGTCGCGTGCATCTCCGCATGACGTTGCCCACCGCGCGGGAGGCGAGCGGCCGCCCCGCCAGGGCGGCGACATCCCCGTACGTCGCGACGCGCCCGGGCGGGATGCGGCGCACTATGGCCAGCACACGCCGCGCGAACGGCGTCGCCGGTCGCCTGGTGTCGCTGTTCACGCCGTCCAGCCGATCCGCCGGTCCGGTCGTTCCGAGAAGGAGATCCTGCAGCGCTCAGTGTCCCGGTGTCGTCCGCCAGATCTCGTGGATGGCATGGGCGTCCATCAGCTTCGTGGCGTACGCAATCTGCCCGGCGTGGAGAGCGTAGTGCGTCAACTGCAGGCTGATGGCTTCGAGCAGCGTCATGGGTTTCGGCGTCCGCTCGGTCGTGGCGATCAGGTCGGCCGGATCGACCTGCGCCAGCACCTCGTCGGCCTCCTCGATGGCCATGTCGAGTCTGGCCCGCAGCTCCGCGGCCGGCAGCTCGCGCCGCTCCGCGAACTCGGCGGCCCGATCCCGTACGAACTCGCGTTTCCCGACGACGTGTCCGATGTAGAAGCGGGTCGATCCGACGCAGTGCAGGACGAGGTTGCCGATGGCGTTCGACGATTCGTTGGGGCGCCACCAGATCTGCTCTACCTTCAGCGCGTCCAGGCAGGTGCGAATCTGCCCCGTCAGGTGGATGCAGAGGCGCGTGCGGGCAGACTCGATGAACGTGGATTCGATGGTGCGAGTCATGCGCACAGCTTAGCAGCCGGCGATGGAGGGGGGAGCGCCGTGCCGGGCTGCCCGCGTCCATCCCGAATCCGTGTTCCGTTTCAGCGTCGGAGGACCGGCAGGTAGCAGAGCGCGGCGATGAGCAAGTCGTACGTCGCAGAGGCTGCCGGGTACCAGTGCGGGACCATCTCCGGCGGGAGCAGCCCGGCGCCATGCGCAAGGCCGGCTGCCGCGTGCGCGCCCCAGGCGGCGGCCAGCGCCGTCAGCGCGCGAACCGGTTCCCACGTGGTGACCAGGGCCGCCACCGCGAAGCAGCCGGCGGCGATGGCCACGACGAGGCCGGCGCCGGGGACGTCGTCGTGCCCGAGGGCGAAGCCGATGGGGACGGCGGCGGCCAGCGCCAGCAGCAGCGCCGCGAACTGGGCGAGCCGCAACTCGGCTACGAGCCGTTGTCCACTGGTCGGATCCGCGCGCCGGGCGCCGAGCGACAGCCACGCGGCGGTCGTCCCGAAGGCGAGAAAGACGACGGCGAACGAGAGTACTGCATCGGTCACGGGATTCCCGTCGCGGGGCGCGCCGCTGGAGGCTCGCGAGTATAGCAGCCGTCTCGGGTAGGCTTGTCGCGCGGGCGGAAGAGGAGGACGCGTGGAGAGTATGCACGATGCCCGGCGGATTCGCGCCGCGGCGGCCACGACCGCCGTCCTGCTGGCGTTGGCGGCGTTCGCGTTTCAGGAGCTGCTGCCGGGACGCCTGCGGGCGCTGATGGGCATGGCGGCGTTCATCCTCACTGCCATCGCCTGCTCGGCGAACGTGGCCGCCATCCGCTGGCGCACCGTCGCCTGGGGAATCGGTCTGCAGGTGTTCCTGGCCGTGGCGATACTGAAGCTCGCGGTCGGCGGCGTCCGGCCGGGCTACGCCCTGTTCTCCGCGCTGGCCGCCGTCGTCACGCGCTTCCTGGAGTTCACCAGCGTCGGGGCGCAGTTCGTCTTCGGGGTTCTTGCCGATCCGGTGGCGATGGGGGAGCGGTTCCCCAACGGCCTCGTGCTCGCCTTCTCCGCGTTTCCAATCATCATCTTCGCGTCGTCGGTCTTCACCGTGCTCTACCACCTGGGCGTCCTGCAGGCGGCCGTGCGGCTGCTGGCGCGCGTGATGATGCCGCTGATGGGCACCAGCGGGGCGGAGACGCTGTCGGCGGCGGCCAACGTTTTCATGGGGCAAACGGAGGCGCCGATCATCGTCCGCCCGTACATCGCGCGGATGACGCAGTCGGAGCTGCTCGCGTTGATGACGGGCGGCCTGGCGACCATCGCCGGCAGCATGTTCGCCATCTACGTCAACCTGGGCGCCGATCCGGTGGCGATGCTGACGACGAGCGTCATGGCGGCGCCCTGCGGCCTGTATCTGGCCAAGATACTGCTACCGGAGACCGGCGAGCCGGTGACCGCCGGCCGGGTGGTCGTCAATCCGGCGCGGGAGCACGTCAACGTGGTCGATGCAGCGGCCGCCGGCGCGTCGAGCGGTATGCAACTTGCCTTCAACGTGACGGCGATGCTGATCGCGTTCCTGGCGTTCATCGCCATGTTCGACTACCTGCTGGGCTTCCTGCGGCCGGGCCTGTCGATGGCCGGCATCTTCGCGGTGGTCTTTGCGCCGGTCGCCGCGCTCATCGGGACGCCGGCCGGCGACGTGCCGGCGGTTGCGGATCTGCTCGGCACGAAGCTCGTCACGAACGAGTTCGTCGCCTACCTCAAGCTGAGCGGCGAGTACGCGGACTCGATCAGCGACCGCGCGCGGTCGCTTTCCGCCTTCGCGCTCACCGGCTTCGCCAACTTCGGCTCGATCGGCATCGTGCTGGGCGGGATCGGCAGCATGGCGCCCGAGCGCCGCGGCGATCTGGCGCGACTCAGCGCCCGCGCGCTCCTCGCCGGCTTCATGGCGACGCTGATCAACGCTTCGGTGGCGGCCGTCCTGCTCTAGCGCACACCCCCCGGCGGCGTCGCGTCGGGGCGGCCGGGCGCCGACGACCGGGTTGTATGATTCCCCTCGATGTTGCCGACCGTTGCGTGGAAGGACGACCGCGTCGTCATGGTCGACCAGCGCAAGCTGCCCGGCCGGGAGGTCTACGTGGAGCTCCGCACGGCCCGCGAGGTGGCTCGCGCCATCGAGAAGATGGTGATCCGGGGGGCGCCCGCGATCGGCGTCGCCGCGGCGATGGGGCTGGCGCTCGGCGTGACGAAGAGCCGGGCGAAAGGGAGCGCGGCGCTGGCCGCCGAGTTCTACCGGTTGTGCGACACGATGGCCGCGACGCGCCCGACGGCGGTGAATCTCTTCTGGGCGATAGACCGCATGAAGGGGGTGTTCTCCGCCGCGGCGCGGGCCGGGCGGTCGCCGGCGGAGATCAGCGCGATCCTGGTGGCCGAAGCCGCGCGCATCCACGACGAGGACGTCGCTTGCTGCAGGGCGCTCGGGGCGCACGGCGCTGCGCTGCTGCCCGACGACGGCCGCGTGCTGACGCACTGCAACGCCGGCGCGCTGGCGACCGGCGGCTACGGAACCGCGCTCGGGGTGATACGGGCGGCGGTGGAGGGGGGCAAGCGGATCGCCGTCTACGCCGACGAGACCCGGCCGTTCCTGCAGGGCAGCCGGCTGACCGCCTGGGAGCTGCTGCGGGACGGCATCGATACGACGATCGTGACCGACGGGATGGCCGGCTCCCTCTTCAGCGGCGGCACGATCGACGCGGTGGTGGTCGGCGCCGACCGCATTGCCGCGAACGGAGACGTCGCCAACAAGATAGGCACCTATACCGTGGCCGTGCTCGCCCGTGAGCACGAGGTGCCGTTCTATGTCGCCGCGCCGACGTCGACGATAGACTTGGCGACCGCCGACGGCGGCGGCATCCCCATAGAGGAACGGAACAGTCGGGAGGTCACCCACGTCGGATCTTCCCGCGTCGCTCCCGAGGGCGCGGGCGTCTGGAATCCGGCCTTCGACGTCACTCCGCACCGTTTCGTGGCCGGCATCATCACGGAGCGCGGCATCTGTCGTCCGCCCTACGGCGAGAGTCTGGCCGCGGCCTGCGTCGGGGCCTGAATCGAGTCGACCCGATGGATGTTCTCGCCATCGAGACCTCGTGCGACGAGACGGCCGCGGCGGTCGTGGCGGACTCCGGCGACCCGGCGCGGCCCTGGACCGTGCGGTCCAACGTGGTCGCCTCGCAGGCGGAAATCCACCGCGAATGGGGCGGCGTGGTGCCCGAGCTCGCGTCCCGGCAGCACGTGCGCGACATCTGCGGCGTGGTGGAACGCGCGCTCGGGGATGCCGGCGCGGACTGGCCCGACATCGACGCCGTCGCGGTGACGCAGGGGCCCGGCCTCGTCGGCTCGCTGCTGGTGGGCGTCGCCTTCGCCAAGGCGCTGGCCGTATCGCTCGACCTGCCGCTGGTCCCGGTGCAGCACTTGGCCGGGCACATCGAATCGCTCGTGGTGGAGGGCGGCCGGATGCCGCTGCCGGCGGTGGTGCTGGTCGTCTCGGGAGGTCACACCAACCTGTACCTGACGACCGCGGCGGGCGCGGAGGGACTGTCGCATCGCCTGATCGGCCGTACGCGCGACGACGCCGCCGGCGAGGCCTACGACAAGGTCGCCTCGCTTCTGGGCCTCGACTATCCCGGCGGGCCGGTCATCGATCGCATCGCGCGCACCGGCGACGACCGCGCCGTCGATTTTCCTTTCGCCAGGATGACCCACGACGACCGCAACGCCGGTCCGGCGATGGTCCGGCCGGCCGGTCTGGCCGAGACCCGCAGCGGCCGGCAGCTCGAGTTCAGCTTCAGCGGGCTGAAGACGGCGGTCAAACGTCACGTGCAACGGCGGCGCGCCGCGCTCGCCTGCGACGGCAGGCTGCCGGAGGAAGAGACCGCGGGCATCTGCGCCAGCTTCCAGCGGGTGGTGGTGAGGACGCTGCTCGACCGGACTTTCCTCGCGGCGCGCCGTTTCGGGGCGCACAGCGTCGGCATCTCCGGCGGGGTGTCGGCCAACGCCAGGCTGCGGGCGGACGCCGCGGCGCGGGCGGCACGCGCGGGGCTGCCCCTGTTTCTGCCGTCGCTGGCGCTGGCGACCGACAACGCCGCGATGATCGGCGCGGCGGGGTTGCGGCGGCTGCACGCCGGCGTCACCGCGCCGCTCGACCTCAACGCGAAGGCGTCGCTGCCGCTGGACGACGGGCCCGGCGTGTAGCGCGAGCCGGCGCATCCGGCCGGAGAGGCCGCCTGTCGCTGCCGCGTTTCGTCCCGGGCGCGGTAGAGTAGACGCCATGGCTTGGCATCAGCAGACACACTGGCGGATCCTCATCGCGCTGGGACTCGGCATCGTCTACGGCATCATCGCGGCGCTCGCCGGCTGGGGCGGGTTCACCGGCGACTGGATCGCGCCTTTCGGGACGATCTTCATGCGCCTGCTGCTCCTGATCGCCGTTCCCCTGGTGTTGGCGTCGCTCGTCACGGGCGTCGCGTCCCTGGCCGATCTGCAGAAGCTGTCCCGGATCGGGGGCAAGACGATCGCGGTTTATCTGGCTACCACCCTGGTGGCCCTGCTCATCGGTCTCGTCCTGGTGAACGTCATTCAGCCGGGGGGGTCGATACCGGAGAGCCTCCGTGCGAGTCTCCAGGAAACCTATCGGGGAGATCTGGCCGACCGGCAGGCGGCGATCGACCAGGCGATGGACGCCGGACCGCTGCAGCCGCTCGTCGACATGGTGCCCGAGAACATCCTGGGCGCGGCCACGAACAACCGCGCCATGCTCAGCGTTGTCTTCGTGGCCTTCCTCTTCGGCGTGGCGCTCATGCAGATTCCCCGGCCGCGGGCGCAGCCGCTCCTCGACCTGTTCGAGAGCCTCAACGCCGCCATCATCGCGATCGTGGGGCTCATCCTGAAGGTCGCACCGATAGGAGTATTCGCGCTGATCGCGGGAACCATCACGACGGTGGCGGGCGACGACCCGGCCGACGTGGCGCAGCTTCTCGGCGCGCTCGGCCTCTACAGCTTCACGGTGCTCCTCGGCCTGGCCATCCACGCCTTCCTGACCTATCCCATGCTGCTGCAGTTCCTCACGCCCATCACGCCGGTGCGTTTCCTGCGCGGCATCGTGCCGGCGCAGCTCGTGGCCTTCTCCACCTCGTCGAGCGCGGCGACCCTGCCGGTGACCATGGAAAAGGCCGAGCACGACCTGGGGGTGTCTGAGGAGGTCGCCTCGTTCGCGCTGCCGCTCGGGGCCACCATCAACATGGACGGCACCGCCGTGTACATGTCGGTGGCGGCCGTCTTCATCGCGCAGACTCTCGGCATTCCGCTCGATATCGGGGCGCAGGCGACGATCGTCTTCACCGCGATGCTGGCGTCGATCGGGACCGCCGCGGTGCCGAGCGCCGGCATCGTGATGCTGGTCATCGTCCTCGAGGCGATCGGCGTGCCCCCGGCCGGTATCGCCCTCATCTTCGGCGTGGACCGGATCCTCGACATGTGCCGCACGGCGACGAACATCACCGGCGACGCGGCCGTCGCGACGGTCGTGGCCGCGAGCGAGGGGCAGTTGCGCCCGACCGCCCTCAATGGTCTCGCCGGCGCGGCGGCCGGCGGTGCATCTGCCGGGGCCGGATCATGACGCCGACGCGTGCCGATGCCTGGGCGCTGCTGACCGAGTTCACTGCCGGTGACAGCTTGCGGAAACACGCGCTGGCCGTCGAAGCCGCGGTCCGCGGCTACGCCCGCCGGTTCGGCGAGGACGAGGAGGCGTGGGGCATCGTCGGCCTGATTCACGATTTCGACTACGAGCGGTGGCCCGATGCGAAGGATCATCCCTTCCGCGGCAGCGAGATCCTGCGCGAGCGGGGCTGGCCGGAGTACATGATCCGCGCCATCCTCTCGCACGCCGACTACAGCGGCGTCCCGCGGGAGTCGCGGCTGGAGCACACGCTCTTCGCCTGCGACGAGCTGGCCGGCTTCATCACCGCGGCAGCGCTCGTGCGGCCCACGAAGAGCGTCCTCGATCTGGAGGCGCGCTCCGTGAAGAAGCGCATGAAGGACAAGGCGTTCGCCCGCGCGGTCAGCCGCGACGACCTGCGCCTGGGGGCCGACGAGCTCGGGTTGCCTCTCGACGAGCACATCGCCAACGTCATCGGTTTCCTGCGCGCGGAGGCGGACGCGCTGGGCCTGCGGGGCTCGCTGTGACCCCGGCGCGGGGCGGCCGCAGAACCTGCACGGCGCCCATTCCGTATAGTCGTTCGACGTGGACGCGACGACGCAGGATGCGGTGACGGAGGCCGGGGCGGCAGGTCGGGGAGACGACGCCCCGCCGGTGGCCCGGCTCGCGGCGGTCACCGTCTCCTATGGTCGGCGCCACGCCCTGCAGAGCGTCGACGCGGTCTTTCCGTCCGGTGCGGTCGGGTTGCTCGGCCCGAACGGCGCCGGCAAGAGCACGTTGCTCAAGGCGTTGCTCGGATTCGTCCGTCCGGACGGCGGCCGGATGCAGGTGCTCGGCATGGACGTCGTCGATCGCCCGCTCGACATCCGGGCGCGGCTCGGCTACATGCCCGAGTCGGACGCCCACATTCCGGGCGTCAACGCGGTCACCTTCGTCGCCTACTGCGGGCGGCTTGCGGGGCTGCCGGCGGCCGACGCGATGCAGCGCGCGCATGCCGTGCTGCAGTACGTCGGGCTCGGCGAGGCGCGCTACCGCGCGGTCGACACCTACTCGACCGGCATGAAGCAGCGCATCAAGCTGGCGCAGGCGCTCGTGCACGATCCGGATCTGCTGTTCCTCGACGAGCCGACCAACGGCATGGATCCGCGGGGACGCGAGGAGATGCTCGCGCTGATTCGGGATCTGGCGCAGCGCAAGGGCGTCAACGTCATCGTCTCGTCCCACGTGCTGCCGGACGTGGAGACGGCGTGCGAGCGGGTCGTCGTTCTGCACCAGGGGCGCGTGGTCGCGCAGGGGCCGATCGCCGAGTTGAAGGGGCGGAGCCGCCGGGCCTTCGAGCTCCGCGTGAAGGGTGACGTCGCACGTTTCGTGAGCGGCCTCCGCGACGCGGGCGTCGAGTGCCACGACACGGACGAAGACGTGATGCGCGTGTTGATCGGCGAGGACCGGGGCGCACGGGATCTGTTCGCACTCGCGGTGCGCCACGACGTGCAGGTGCGGCATCTGCGTCCCAGCGTGCAGACCCTGGAGGACGTCTTCGCGAAGGCGATCGGCGAGTCCTGATGCCCATTCACGATCACGGTTACGCCCGCTACCAGGGAACGCGCACCCCGCCCGGCCGGGCCTGGGCCGTCATCGCCGGCGCCGGCATCCGCGGCATGCTCTCGTCGCGCCCGTTCCTGCTCGTCCTGCTGTTCGCGTGGCTGCAGTTCTTCGTGCGTGCGGTCCTGCTGTACCTGGCCGCCAACGTGCCGCAGGCCGACGTCATCGCGCCGTCGCCGGCGACCTTCCGCGAGTTCTTCGATCAGCAGGGGTTCTTCGTCTTCGTGGTGGCCGTCTATGTCGGCGCCGGGCTGCTCGCCAACGACCGGCGGGCGAACGCGCTGCAGATCTACCTGTCCAAGCCGTTGACGCGGATCGAGTACATCGCGGGCAAGCTCGCCGTCGTGATGGCGTTCCTGGCGTTCGTGACCTGGGTGCCGGCGCTGCTGCTGCTGGGACTTCAGGCGATGTTCACCGGCAGCCTGGCGTTCGTGCGGGAGCACGCGTTCCTGATCCCGGCGATCACCCTCTTCGGATTCCTGCAGGTGCTGCTGGCTTCGATCACGATGCTGGCGCTGTCGTCGCTCTCGACCAGCGCGCGCTACGTCGGGATGCTCTATGCCGGGGCCGTGATCTTCAGCGAGGCGGTGTTCCAGACGCTGCGCGGCGTCACCGGCGGCACCGGGCTGTCCTGGGTGTCGTTCAGCGCGAGCCTCGCGCAGGTGGGGGACGTCATCTTTCGCGCCGAGCCGCGCTACGACACCCCGTGGGGCGTCTCGCTGCTGGCCGTCGCGTCCGTGATCGCGCTGTCGGCCTGGGTGCTCGCCCGGCGCGTGCGGGGCGTGGAGATCGTCACGTGAGCCGGCCGGTGGTCGTCGCCGACCGGATGTCGAAGTGGTACGGGCAGGTGATCGGTCTCAACGACGTGACCGTCTCGATCCCGCCGGGCATCAGCGGGCTGCTCGGACCCAACGGCGCCGGCAAGTCGACCTTGCTGAAGCTCGTCACCGGCCAGCTCAAGCCGAGCAAGGGGCACGTGGAGGTGCTCGGCGAGCCGGTCTGGGGCAATCCGGGGACCTACCGGCGCATCGGCTACTGCCCGGATCACGACGCGTTCTACGAGCGGTTCACCGGGCGGGAATGGCTGACGGCGCTGCTCGGTCTCAGCGGGTTCGAGGGCGACCGGGCCGCCGGCGCCGCCGAACGCGCCCTCGAAACGGTCGGGCTCACGACCGCCGCCGACCGGAAGATCGGCGGCTACAGCAAGGGCATGCGGCAGCGGATCAAGCTGGCGCAGGCGATCGCGCACGAGCCGGAGCTGCTGGTGCTGGACGAGCCTCTGGCCGGGCTCGACCCGATCGGGCGCCGCCGCGTAATCGACGTAATCAAGGCGTGGAGCCGCGACGGCCGCAGCGTCGTCGTCTCCAGCCACGTCCTGCACGAGATCGAGTTGATGACCTCCAACATCCTGCTGCTGCACAACGGGCGCATCCTGGCGGAGGGGAACGTGCACCGGATTCGCGAGCTGATCGACGAGCATCCGCACACCGTACGCATCACGGCGGACGATCCCCGGCGGCTCGCGCGCCATCTGCTCGGCTACCCGCACGTCATCGCCATGCAGTTGCAGGACGGCGCCGTGGTCGCGCAGACGAGCCGGCCGGACGCCTTCTACAGCGAGCTCACTTCGCTGGCGGCGGGCGACGAGGCCGGCGCCGTGCGAGAGGTCACATCGCCGGACGACAATCTGCAGGCGGTCTTCTCCTATCTGGTCGAGCACTGATGGCCGATTCGCATGCCGCCCCCGCTTTCGGCCCCGCGGCGCTGAGGGTCTTCGATCTCGGCCTCGGGCAGATGCTCTGGTCGCGGCGAACCGTCTTCATGGCGCTGGTGGCGGGCGGACCCGTCCTGATTGCCGTGCTGCTGCGGGCGCTGGCCTCGCTGGCGGCCTTCGACGAGGGAGCGGGACAGATCGCCGGGCGGCCGGTGAGCCTGGCCGGGCCGGACATCTTCGGCCTCATGATCTGGACGTTCTACCTGCGCTTCACCGTGCCGGTGCTCGGCGTGTTCTACGGCACCGCGCTCATCGCGGACGAGGTCGAGGACCGGACCGTCACCTACCTGTTCACCCGTCCCGTGGCGCGCGGAGCGGTTCTGGCCGGCAAGTACCTGGCCTACCTGGTCTGTACGGCGGTCGTGGTACTGCCCTCCGTGGTGCTGGTCTACTTCCTGGTCGTGCCGCTGCTGGGGGGCGACATCGGCCGCAACTTTCCCGCTCTGCTGGTCGACCTCGGCCTGATTGGCGCCGGGCTCGCCGTCTACGGCGCGGTCTTCGCGCTCGTGGGCGCCTGGTTCCGGCGCCCCCTGCTGACCGGCCTCGTCTTCGTCTTCGGATGGGAGCCGCTGGTCGTCGTTCTGCCCGGGTACATGAAGCACCTGAGCGTGGCGTACTATCTCCAGGGGCTGGCGCCGCACGCCATGCCGCAGGGCGACGCGCTCAGCGTGATCCAGGCCCTGTTGACCTCGGTCCAGACGCCGCTGGGCACCTGGGTGAACCTGTTCGCGTTGGCCGTCATCTGGGTGGCTGCGCTGGCGGCGGCGATGCGCGTAGTCGAGCGGCGCGAGTACGTTCTCGGACAGTGAGCGAGGCGGAACTTTTGGCCGACCCCGCCGGTATACTGGTTACGAACTCATGACCATGACGACGCGCACGCGGTATGTCCTGCTCGGCGGCGCCGGCGTGATGGCGGTCGGGCTCGCGGGAGGGCTCGCGGCCTGGGTGGGCAGCAGGCTGCCGCCGCTCGTCGCGCAGGAGCGGCCCGACGAGTTGCGGTACGTTCCGCCGGAGGCGACGATTCTCTCCTTCGCCAACGTGCGCGAGGTGATGGATTCGGATCTCCGGCGGCGCCTGCACGAGATTCAGCCCGAGCTCGACGGACAACGCGAGTTCCAGGAGCGGACCGGCATCGATCTCGAGCGGGACATCGATTACGTCGTCGGCGGGCTGGTGCCGGACGGGGCGGACGCCACGCGCGGGATCGCCATCCTCGCGGGCAGCTTCGATGTGGATCGGCTCGAGACGCTGGCGCTCGAGCAGGGCGGCGCAGCGTCCGACTACCGGGGGCGCAGGCTGATAACCATCCCCGACGAATCCGTGGCGATGGCGTTCCTCGAGGCGGGGGTGATCGCCGTCGGATCGGAGCCGCTCGTCAAGCGGACCATCGACCTGCCGTTCGCCGAGGGCGGCGTCGACGCGAACGACTCGTTGATGAGGCTGTTGCGACACGTCGAACGCGGGAGCACCGCGTGGACCATCGGCCGACTCGACGATCCGCGCAGCGGCGAGTGGCTTCCGGACGAGGTCGAATCGCAGGTGTCGCAGGTCGCCGCGTTCGCGGCCGGCGCTCGCGTCAACGGCGGCGTGAGCGGGACGTTGACGGCGGAGGCGCGGGACGAGGAGACCGGGCGGAATCTGCGTGATCTGCTGCAGGGTTTTCTCGCCCTCGCCCGCCTGCAGGTCGGTTCGCGCCCGGAGTTGCGCGGGCTGCTCGATTCGATTCAGCTCACCGCCGCCGGTACGAACGTGACTCTGACCTTCGATCTGCCTTCCGACGCGGTCCTGGAGCTGTTGCCGGACCGTTCGGACGCGGATGTCGCCGCCGCCCCGTAGCGCCCCGAAGCGTCTGCCGGCCCTCCACGTCTACAATCGATCCGTTGCCGCGGCCGAATTCGTGGTGGGCGGCGACTATCGCCGGTGCATTGCATCGCGCGGTCGCGCGGCAGGGTCTTTGCTATGATCCGGGTTTGCGTGCGCTCCCGGAGCAGCGCGCAATCAGCACATGGATTATCGGACTATCGGCGTCGTCGGATGCGGCCTCATGGGTTCGGGCATCGCGCAGGTTGCGGCGCAGGCCGGTTACCGCACGATCGTGCGCGAGGTCGACGATTCCACCGTGGCGGCGGGAATCGGGCGCATCGAGTCGTTTCTGGCGGCCGGCGTGGAACGGGGCAAGCTGACCGCAGCCGATCGGGACCGGACCCTGGCCAACCTCGGCGGCACCAGCCGTCTCGAAGACCTGGCGGACTGCGATCTGATCATCGAGGCGATCGTCGAGCAGGTCGGCGCGAAGCGCGAGGTGTTCGAGACGCTGGAAGCGGTGGTCGGGCCGGAGACCGTCTTCGCGAGCAACACGTCGTCGCTCTGCATCACGGAGCTGGCGGCGGCGACCCGGCGGCCCGAACGGTTCATCGGGTTGCATTTCTTCAGCCCGGTGCCGGTCATGAAGCTGGTCGAGGTCATTCGGGGCCTCGCGACCAGCGATGAAACCTGCGAGAACGTGTTCGCGTTCGGCCGCAGCGTCGGCAAGGACCCCGTGACCGCACCGGATCGGCCCGGGTTCATCGCGAACCGCCTGCTCATCCCGTACCTGCTGGACGCCGTTCGCGCCCATGAGGAGGGAGTCGGGACAATAGAGGACATCGACAAGACCATGTCCCTCGGGTGCGGCTACCCGATGGGTCCCTTCACGCTCCTCGATTTCGTGGGCCTCGATACGACGTGCTACATCGCCGGCATCATGTACGACGAGTTCAAGGATCCGCGGTACGCGCCGCCGCCGTTGCTGAAGCGGATGGTGCTGGCAGGCCGGCACGGCCGCAAGACGGGACGAGGGTTCTACACGTACTGATGTCGCTGCCGATGAACGAGGAACGCGTGAAGGCGGCGGTGGAGACGCTGCTGGCCGAGGTCGGTGAGGACCCGACGCGCGAGGGTCTGGTCCGCACGCCGGCCCGTGTCGCCGAGGCGCTCAAGTTCCTTACCAGCGGCTACGGGCAGGATGTCGATGCCGTGCTGAACAACGCGCTCTTCACGGTCGAGTGCAGCGAGATGGTGATCGTCAGGGACATCGACTTCTACAGTCTCTGCGAGCATCACATGCTGCCGTTCTTCGGCAAGTGCCATATCGCGTACCTGCCGCGCGATCGGGTCGTGGGGCTGAGCAAGCTGCCGCGTCTTCTGGACGTCTTCAGCCGGCGGCTCCAGATCCAGGAGCGGCTCACCAACCAGATTGCGGAGGTCATCTCGAAGGCGCTCGACCCGCTGGGCGTCGGCGTCGTCATCGAGGCGACGCATCTGTGCGTGCTGATGCGGGGCGTGGAGAAGCAGAACGCGTTTGCCCTCACCAGCGCCATGCGCGGCGCGTTTCGCTCCGACGCCCGCACGCGGATGGAGTTCCTCGAGCTTCTCAAGCTGCGCGGCGACATGCGCGCCGCGCTCGATCCGGCGCGGCTCGTGGCCGGGGCCGGGGAGGTGGCGCCGACATGAACGGATTGCGTAGCCGGCGGCGTTCGTGGCCCGTGCTGATCGGCCTCCTGGCGGGCGTCGTTCCGGCGTCGGCCGCCGGGCAGGGGCGTCTGGTCGAATCGGTGGAGGTACGCTGTCCGTCGGTCCTCGGCATCGGTGTCGAAACCGATCTCGTCTTCTGCGACGTCCTCGCGCAACAGGACCCGGCGCTGGGCGTCATCGTCGTTCTTCCGCCGCGCCGGGGCGAGGCGAACCTTTCCTTCAACCTGCACAATCGGCACATGTACTCCGAGGACGACGTCCGTCGCGGCCGCGCCTACGCCCGGTACCTGGCCGAGGTGGCGGTGGCGTCGCCGGCGGGCGACGTGCTCGGACGGCGCTACGTGCTCAACGAGTTCAGGACCGGGGAAGACCTCTTCGATCGCGTTACCGGGGGCGCCGGTCCAGAGGGCGTCAAGGCGATCGCGCCGACCGGTCTGGAGCGGGTCTCGGTGGCGATCCCGGGCAATCTGAATCAGGTGGTCATCGTCGGGCAGACGCTGGAGGTGACCCTGTTCGACGGCAATCTGGAACGCACCTGGTCGCCGGGCCGGCCGGTCGCGGTCATCAGCGAAGTACAGCTCGAGTACGCATCCCGCTAGCGAACGAGCGCACAGGCAAGACGCCAATGCACGATCTCATCATCGTCGGGGCCGGACCGGCCGGTCTCGCCGCCGCGATCGCCGCCAGACAGGCCGGTCTCGACTTCCGTACGTTCGAGAAGGGCGTGCTGGTCAACGCCCTGTTCCATTTTCCTCCGCAGATGGTCTTCTTCACGACGCCGGATCTGCTCGAGGTCGGCGGCCTGCCGTTCGTGACGCCGCACGGGAAGCCCACGCGCGACGAGACGCTGCGCTACTACCGGCGCGTCGTCGACACCTACGACCTGGCCATCGACTTCGGCTACTCGGTGACCGGGATCCGCCGCGGCGACGATGACGCGTTCACCGTGCGGACGGCGCACGAGGCGCGCGGCGCGGAGACGTGGCGCGCGCGGGCGGTGGTCGTCGCCAGCGGTTGCTACGATCACCCCAACCAGCTCGGTGTTCCGGGCGAGGATCTGCCGCACGTCTCGCACTACTACACGGAGCCGCACGAGTTCTACCGGAAGCCGGTGGTCGTCGTCGGCGGGAAGAACTCCGCGGCGGAAGCAGCGCTGGATCTCTACCGCAGCGGCGCGCACGTCACTCTCGTGCACCGGCGGGCCGAGCTCGGGGCGTCCATCAAGTACTGGGTCAAGCCCGACATCGAGAACCGCATCAAGGAAGGCTCGATCGCGGCGCGCTTCGAGACCCGCGTCGCCGAGATTCGGCCGCGGGAGGTGGTCGTCGAGCGCGACGGCGTGCGCGAGACGCTGCCCGCTGAAGGCGTCTTCCTGTTGACCGGCTACCTCGCCGACCTCGAGTTTCTCCGCGGCGTCGGCATCGAGGTCGCGTCGAACAACGTGCCGCGGCACGATCCGGAGACGTTCGAGACCAACGTGCCGGGCCTCTATCTTGCCGGCGCGGTTGTCGCCGGCGCCAATCGGGGCGAGGTGTTCATCGAGAACGGCCGGTTCCACGGCCGGGTCGTCGTCGAGCACATCGCACGCCGCCTGGGGCGCGAGCCGGTCGGCGCGTGATTGCCGGTCGGAGGTTCCGCTACTGCACGCCGTCGGCGGAGAACGGCCTGCCGCTGGTCATCAGGCGCATCTCCAGGAGATCGATCAGCGCCGCGCACCGTTCGCACGGGCCGCCTTTCTCGAGTAGCGCCTGCTTCTCGATCGGCTCGAACGCTAGGTACTGGGACAGGACGTTCACCAGCTCGGCGTCGGCCATGCCCGGGGGAATCCGGGCTGCCGCCCCGACGGTTGCCTGCCGGTCGAGAAGGTCCTCTATACGTTGCCGGCCCGCCTGCAGATGTTCCTGCCGTCCGGCCGTGGAGCCGTCGGCCAGCAGTTCGATGACGCCGATCCGGTACGCCCGCGACTGGTCCTCGTCCCGAACCCGAAAGCGATCCACCCCCCGCAGCACGATGTTGTAGCGCCCGTCGGGCAGCGAGGCGACGTGGGTGATCCTGCCGGCGCAGCCGATCGGGAAGATCGGGGGATTCGGACCGGCGTGCCGCTGCCAGCCCTCGCGGAGCAGCGTCATCCCGATCAGCCGGTCGCTGTCGATGGCGTCGGCCACCATCTCGCGGTAGCGGGGCTCGAAGATGTGGAGCGGCAGGAAGACCTGCGGGAACAGCACGACGTTCGGGAGCGGAAAGATCGGGATCCGTTCCGGCAGGCTCTCGCTGGACACTCAGTGCACCGTCCTGGTCTTCTTGTCCATGTAGTCCATCAGCACGTAGCGGCCCAGGGTGTACGGCGTCGTGAAGTACGCCTTGCCGCGGCAGATGGCGGCCACGCGCCGCACGAAGCTCATCAACTCGTAGTCGCGGGCCAGCATGAACGTGTTGATCATGATCCCGGCGCGGCGGCAGTTGGCCACCTCGGCGAACGTCTCGCGGATGATCATCGGGTCGAGACCGAACGCGTTGCGGTAGATGCGCCCGTCGGGCTGCGTGAGGGCCGACGGCTTGCCGTCGGTGATCATCACGATTTGGCGCATGTCCTTGCGCTGGCGTTCGAGTACCCGTCGCGCGAGGCGCAACCCCTCGCGGGTGTTGGTGTAGTAGGGGCCGACGCGCACGCGCGCGAGGTGCTTGAGCGGGATTTCCTCCGCCGAATCGTGGAACAGCACGGCGTTGAGGGCGTCGCCCGGGTACTGGCTGCGGATCAGATGGGCCAGCGCCAGCGCCACCTGCTTGGCGGGCGTGAAGCGATCCTCGCCATAGAGGATCATGCTGTGGCTGCAGTCGAGCATGAGCACCGTCGCGCACGAGCTCTGGTACTCGCCCTGCGCCACCATCAGATCCTGGTACCGCACGTCGATCGCGCCGCCTTCGCCCGCCGGCGCGCGCCGCACGGCGTTCAGGATCGTGCCGCTGGCGTCGATGTTCAGGGTGTCGCCGAACTCGTAGGGTTTCGAGGCGCCGCCCGCTTCCACCCCGGTGGCGAGCTCGCGCGTGTCGTGCCGGCCGACGCTGCTGCGCCCGCTCGAGCCGAGCAGGTCCCGCAGCGCACGATAGCCCAGGAAGTCGAGGCTCTTGTCGGTGACCTGGAAGCGCGCGGGAGAGGTGTCCTGTCCCCGGCCGGCGCCCGCGTCCGCGCCGGGTGCTTCGTCGGAATCCAGGGAGATGTACCCCTGGTCGGCCAGTTGCCGGATCAGTTCCTGGATCAGCTCCTCCAGCCGCGACTTTCCGCCGGCCTGGTCCGCGTCGGCGGGGTCGCCGAGCAGGCGCTGCACGGCATCGTCCGAGAGCAGGCCGCCGTTGAGGAGCGCGTCCAGAATGGCGTCGTGCAGCGACTGCAGGCTCCGGTCGCCGTCATCCTGATCGGCGTTGCCGTGGTACTGGCCGTAGGGTTCGTCGAATCCGCTGGACAGCAGGAGCCGGGAGAGCTTCGAGACCAGCTCGTCGAGGTCGATGCCCTCCAGGCCCTCGCCGGTGTAGCGCGTGTAGCGATAGCGCATCCGCCCGTGTCAGTTGTAGTACTTCTTCTTGTTGCCGGCGCGCGGCATCGGCCGCCGGGGATCGAAGTCCGGCTCGGAGGGTTGCACCGGCGTGCGCGGCTTCTCGACCGCCTCGTAGCCGCCGCCGTCGCTGCGACTGATCTTGCGCTGGGCGCAGAGCCCCTCGAGAACGAAATCCACTCCCGCGGCGATCTGCGCCGGCGGGTCGCCGGCTGCGATGCCGGCGTGCGCGGCCAGCTCCAGCAGCCCGTGGATCTCCGCGACGTCGGCGAGGAAAGACGCCGACGATGTCGTGTCGCTCTCCTGCAGCGTGCCGCCCATCTCGAACCACTCGACGACCTGATGCGTGTCGACGCCGTCGAACCAGCCGCCGAAGACGACGCCGACGGCGGCGCGTATCAACTCGCGTCCCACGGCGTCGGCCCCGCGCAACTCGCCTTCGTACTCCAGCTCGAACTTGCCGGTCATGGCCGGCAGCGCGGCGTATACGTCGGTGACGCGGGCCGCCGGCGCCTCGCCGGACGCCAGGGCGCGGCGCTCCGCGTTGGACACCACGTTCTCCAGGCAGGTGATCGGCATCCGCTGACTGACGCCCGAGCGGCCGTCGATCTTCTTGTTGATCCGCGCCTGGAAGGCGATCTCCTCGACCACTTCGCGTACGTAGAGCGGGACGGCGACGTCGGTTCCGGCGTCGCGCGCGACCCAGGCTTCCTGCTCGGTGATGGCGATGGCTTCGTGGCGGGTCCGCGGATAGTGGGTCCGGATCTCGGATCCGATGCGGTCCTTGAGCGGGGTGACTATCTTGCCCCGCGCCGTGTAGTCCTCCGGGTTCGCGGTGAACGCCATCGCCACGTCCAGCCGCAGGCGAACGGGGTAACCGCGGATCTGGATGTCGCCTTCCTGCAGAATGTTGAACAGGCCGACCTGGATCTTGCCGGCCAGGTCGGGCAGCTCGTTGATGGCGAAGATGCAGCGGTTGGCGCGCGGCACCAGCCCGTAGTGAACGGTGAGCTCGTCCGAGAGCCGGCGCCCCTCCGCGGCGGCCTTGATCGGATCGATGTCGCCGATCATGTCGGCGATCGTGACGTCCGGGGTCGCGAGCTTCTCGACGTAGCGCATCGAGCGGTCGAGCCAGGCGACGGGCAGGTCGTCGCCTTCCTCCCGGAGGCGGGCGCGGCACGCGCCGCAGATCGGCGCGAGCGGGTCGCAATTGATGCCGCATCCGGGCACGACCGGGACCGATTCGTCGAGCAGCTCGGCGAGCCCCCGGATCAACCGTGTCTTGGCCTGCCCGCGCAGCCCCAGCATGACGAAGTCGTGCTGCGACAGGATGGCGTTGACCACCTGCGGGACGACCGAGTCGTCGTAGCCGACGATGCCGGGGAAGAGCGGCCCGGTGCTGCGCAGCCGGGCCATGAGGTTGTCGCGCAACTCGCGCTTGACGCTCCGGCGGGGAATCCTGCCCTTGTCGACCGCGCGGCGCAGGCTTCCCAGGGAGGTGGGCCGCATGAACGGATCTTACCCGAATCGTTTCGGGCCACCCCCGGTGGGCGGCCCGCGGGATTGCCGCGCGGCCCCGCCGTCGCTACAATGCGGGTGGACCGTGGGCCGGTGCGCCATCCGTCCGTCGGGCGCGCGGTCGTGCAACGCGGTCCGACCGGTTCCGAAATCCCTGGAGAACTCGCATGAGCACTCTTCCGAAGTATCCCGGCGAGCGGATCACCGCCAACGGCAACCAGCTCGTGTCGTACCACACCGAGGCGCGGGTCGCCGACGCGGGCATCTTCTATCCGATTACGCCGTCTACCGAGGGGGGCGAGCTGTACCAGCAGTCCTTCGCGGAGGGCCGGCTGAACGTCTTCGGGCGCAACACGCTGGCGGTCGAGGCCGAGGGCGAGCACGCCGCGCAGGGCGGGGCCATCGCCTACTCGGTGTGCGGTCGCCGCGTGGTCAACTTCACCTCGGGGCAGGGCATCGTCTACGGCGTCGAGCAGTACTACCACGCGCCGGGCAAGGCTTCGACGATGGTGGTCGAGGTGGTGGCGCGGGCGCTGACCAAGCACGCCCTGAACGTGCACTGCGGCCACGACGACGTCTACGGAGCCCTCGACGTGGGCTGGATCATCCTGTTCGGCAAGGACGCGCAGCAGGCCGCCGACCAGGCGCTGATTCTGCGCCGCGTCACCGAGCTCAGCCTGACGCCGGGGATGAACGTGCAGGACGGGTTCCTGACCTCGCACCTCGAGCGGACGTTCTACCGCCACGAGTCGGAGCTGATCCGCGAGTTCCTCGGGGCCCCGGACGACATCATCGAGTGTCCGACCGAGGCGCAGCGCACGCTCTTCGGAGCGACGCGCCGCCGCGTGCCCCGCATGATCGATCTGACCAACCCCGTGCTCCTCGGACCGGTGCAGAACCAGGAGCACTATATGCAGGGCGTCGTGGCCCGGCGCAACAACTTCGTCGAGCCGATTCTGACGTTCCTCGAGGAGGCCCATACCGAGTTCGGCCGGCTGACCGGCCGCTACTACGGTCTGGTCACGCAGTACAAGGCGGACGACGCCGATACGGTGTTCCTGTCGCTCGGCTCGGCCGCCGAGAACTGCGAGGCGGCCGTCGACCACCTGCGGCAGACCCGTGGCGCCAAGGTCGGGTCCGTCCACCTGAACGTCTTCCGGCCGTTCCCGGAGCGCGCGGTGGTCGAGGCGCTGGCCGGCAAGAAGAACGTGATCATCATCGAGCGCACCGACGAGCCCCTGGCCGGCGACAACCCGATGGGGCGCGACACCCGCACGGCGCTGAACAAGGCGCTGAAGCTCCGCGGTCGCCCGGTCGAGGCCGGCTTCCCGGAGGTGACTGCCAGCCGGATGCCGCGGCTGTTCAACGGCATCTACGGGCTGGGCTCGCGCGACTTCCGGCCCGAGCAGATCATCGGGGCTTACGAATACGTCAAGAGCGGGCGGGCGCGCACGGACGGCAAGACGGCGGCGGACGGCGAGTCGTTCATGGTGCTCGGCGTCCCGCATCCGTACGAGGTGAAGTCGGACGAGACCCCGTCGCTGCTGCCGGAAGGGGCCATCGCGGTGCGGTTCCACTCGATCGGCGGCTGGGGCGCCATCACCACCGGCAAGAACCTGGGCGCCATCATCGGCGACTTCAACGACTTCCTGTCGGAGCGCAGCACCGACGTCGACGAGTTCGGCCGGCCGAAGGAGGTCATCCACGTCAGCGCCAATCCGAAGTACGGCTCCGAGAAGAAGGGGGCGCCGACCTCCTACTTCCTGGTCGTGGCCCCGGAGCGGATCCGCGTCAACTGCGACCTGCGCCACGTGGGCGTCGTGCTCTGCTGCGACCCGAAGGCGTTCACCCACTGCAACCCGCTCGAAGGCATCTCCGAGGGCGGCGCGTTGATCTGGGAATCCGACGAGGAACCGAAGGACGCGTGGGAGCGCCTCCCGCTCTGGGCGCGCTCGCAGATCATCGAGCACAAGATCCGCGTCTACACGCTGCCCGGCTTCGACATCGCCCGCAAGGCGACCAACCGGCCCGACCTGCAGCTCCGCATGCAGGGCAACGCTTTCCTCGGCGCCTTCTTCGCCGTCTCGCCGCTGCTCGAGGAGTTCGAGATCAGCCGCGAGCAGTTCGAGGAGGTCGTCCACAAGCAGTACAAGAAGAAGTTCGGCCGGCTCGGCGACGCCGTCGTGCAGTCGAACATGGAGGTCATGACCCAGGGCTTCGGCCGGGTGCGCGAGATCCCGATCGGCGAGATCCAGGCGGCCGACCGGTCGACGCTGCGCGGCCTGCCGATTCTGCCGCTGGCGGCGACCCCGACCAACGGCGGCGGAGCGGGCTGCGCGACCTGCCGTTCGCACGATCTGCCGGAAGGGCAGGAGGAACGGACGCCGGTCACGCAGGTCGCGAGCTTCGACGACGAGTTCCGGTCGGACTACGGCTACGATCAGCCCGCCTCGCCGCTCGCGGCGATGGGCGTGATGGCCGCCGGCAGCGGCGACACCGCCTCGAAGTACGTCGCCCGGCGCGAGACCCCGCTCTTCATCGCCGAGAACTGCACGCAGTGCATGGAGTGCATCTCGGTCTGCCCGGACACGGCCTTGCCGAACTGCTCGCAGGACATCGAGACGGTCCTGCGGACCGCCATCACGAACTACGTTACCGACGAAGGCGAGCGCGGCAGGATGCTGGCCGCCGTACCGGAGATGGAGGAGCAGACGCGCGCGGCGATGAACGCGGCGGTCAAGGCGAAGGAGACGGTCCCGCTGCCGCAGATCATCCGCGACGTCACGAACGGCCTGAACGGCTTCTCGGAGACCGCCAAGGCGGAGTTCTTCGACGTCATCGACAAGCAGCCGCTGGCCTACAACAAGGTGAACGCCATCTTCAAGTCGGCCGAGCGTAAGAACCCCGGCAGCGGCGGGATCTTCTCGATCTTCGTGTCCGACCTCTGCAAGGGTTGCGCCGCTTGCGTGACCGCCTGCGGCGACCACGATGCGCTGAGGATGGTGCAGGAGACCGAGCAGGTCAACGCCGATCACGAGACCGGCACGGCGTTTCTCGACCTGCTGCCCGACACCTCGCAGAAGTTCCTCGGCCTCTACAACAACGAGAACCCGACCGACTCGAAGACCGCGACGCTGCGCAACCTGATGATGGTCCGACGCAACTACGATGCGTTGGTCTCGGGCGACGGCGCGTGCGCCGGCTGCGGCGAGAAGAGCGTCCTGCGCGCGGTCGCCGGGGTGACCGAAGCGTATCTGCGGCCGATCTTCCACGAGAAGGCGGGGCGGCTCCGCCGGGTGGCGGACGAGCTGGACGCGAACGGCGCGGCGCGGCTCGCGGCGCTGGCCGAGCGCGACCCCGAGCAGCACAAGCTGTTCGTGCGCACCGTGGCCCACGTGCTGATGGGGCTCGGCGGCGACACCGACGAGGACACGACGGCCCGCCTCGAGGCGCACGGTCCCATCTCGAACCAGGACGTCGTGGGCGCCATCACCGCCATCATGCGGCAGGAGGCCTTCAACCACCAGGAACTGCAGGCGCTCGACGGGAGGCTGCCGAACGGCCAGTCCGTCATGGCGATGGCCGCGCACACCGGCTGCAACACGGTCTACGGCTCGACCCCGCCGAACAATCCGCATCCCTATCCCTGGATGAACTCGCTGTTCCAGGACGGCTCGACCATCGGCTGGCTGATCGGCGAGAGCTTCATCATGGAGCACGGGCGCCGGTCGGTCATTCCGGAGCGGCTCGGGACCTGGCTCCTGGAGCGGGACGACGACATCATCGACGAGCAGCGCTACTACGAGTTCACCCACTTCTCCGACAACCTCATGACCGACGCGGAGATCAACGAGATGCCGCGGGTCTGGATCATCGGCGGCGACGGCGGGATGGGGGACATCGGCTACCAGAACGTCTCGAAGATGATTCTGCAGAACCGGCCGAACGTGAAGGCGCTGATGCTCGACACGCAGGTCTACTCGAACACCGGCGGTCAGAACTCCGACTCGACGCCCATGCTCGGCGGCGGCGACATGAACGCGTTCGGCGCGGCCAGCCAGGGCAAGTGCATCGAGAAGAAGACGGTTGCCGAGACGTTCCTCGCCGGCCACGGCTCGCCATTCGTCGCGCAGGTTTCCATCGCGAACGCGCCGAAGCTGTTCCGGTCCATCCTCGACGCGCTCGACTATCGCGGCACCGCGTTCCTGCAGTGCTTCACCACCTGCCAGCCGGAGCACGGCGTCGGCGACGACATGGCCCTCGACCAGGCGCAGCGGGTGCGCGACTCGCGCGGCGCCCCCGAGTTCGTATTCAACCCGCGCATGGGCGAGACCTACGAGGAGGCGCTCGACCTGAAGGGCAACCCCAACCTGCAGGGGGACTGGTACAAGACGAAGTTCAAGGCCACGGGCGAGCCCTACCGCTACACCGTGGCCCACTGGTGCGCGACCGAGGCGCGCTTCCGCAACCACCTCAAGAAGGTCAAGGAGGAGGAGGCCGCGAAGCTCATCCCACTCGAGAACATGCTGGCGCGTCTGACCCAGAACGACGTCGTGTACCGGCGCCACCTCGATCCGGAGCACCGCGCCTACGTGCCCGACTTCGGCGTCTACATCAAGACGCTGCCGGCGAAGGGCAACAAGCCGGTGACGATGAAGCTCTCGCGCCAGCTCGTCCTGTTCTGCGTCGAGCGCCGCAAGGCGTGGCGCCTGCTCCAGAGCAAGGTGGGGATCCAGAACACCGAGTACGCCGCGCAGCGCGCCATCCTGGCCGACGTCGACGCCGGGATCATCTCGAAGGAGGATCTCTTCTCCCGCGCCCAGGAGCTGATGGAAGAGCGCGTGCTCGGGCCGGCGGCGACGAAGACGGCGTAGGGGCGGATGTGGTGTGGTTCAGGTCGCCGGCACAGACGCTGGCCGACCCCGTGCTCTTTCTGAGCCACGTGATGACCTGCGGTACGGTCGATGATCTCCGGGTGGTCCGGGCGCACTTCACCGACGATCAACTGAGGCAGGCTTTGCACGACGGTCTGCCGGGCATCTTCGATGCGCGCTCCTGGGCGTACTGGCACGCCGTGCTCGGCGTCGATCCCGTACCGCCGCTGCCGGCGAGGCGCCTGCCCGGCTGACTCGAGGCGCGGCGGCGGTTTACGTCGAAGCCGCCCGGAGCCGGCGATCGATGGCAGCCGGGCATTCCGAGCCTCATGCGCTACCTGCGGTCCCCGGCAAGTTCTTCCGCGGTGACGTAGCGCGGCTGGATGTCGATGGGCACGCCGGCCAGCCGGTCGAGCACCCGCTGCACCTCCGGCCGCACCACGCCGAGCGTCTCCAGCACGCGATTCGCTTCGTCGTAGTCGCCCTCGGCCTGGATGGTCATCAGCCGCCGCGTCAGCTCCTCGACCGCGTCCCGGATGCGCGCGTGATCCACCCGGAACCGGCCGTCCACGCCGACGATCACGGCGCCGGCGTCGAGGAAGGTGTTGAGCTGGATCGCCACCCCGCGACCGTGTGCCCCGCCGATACCGAAGCGAATCGAACGGAACGTCGAGGCGAGAAAGGTCGTGTAGATCTGCCGCTCCAGAGAGCGATCGATGACGCCCTTGTCGATCAGGAAATGGAGTGCCCACAGACCCGAGACGTCGGCCTTCGCCTCCTCGATGGTGCTGTAGGTCTCGCGGAGGGCCTGACGGACCGTGGTCTCGCCCCCGTCGCCCGCGACGGTGTGCGGTCCGAGGCCGTGCATCAGCTCGTGCATCAGGATGTGGGTGAAGAACGCGTCGAAGGAGACGTCGACCCGCTCGTTGAACGCCAGCGCGACGGCGGCGATGGGCGTCAGCACCTGTCGGAACTTCGCTTCCTGGACGTTCTTCAGCATGACGCGCTTGGAGCCGTGGTCGCGGATGACCCGCTCGTCGTTCGGCAGGTTGAACGCCGCCGTCTGCACGCCGCTGTTGGCGTCGCCGGCGGTGAAGACGACGTTGACGACTCGAATCGGCGCCAGGGCGCCGAGCTCCGGATCGCGGTAGGCGGGATCGATCGGCAGGTTGTCCTCGAGGCCCTGCAGCTCCGCCCCGAAACGGGCGAGTTGCGCGGTCTCGGCATCGTCGCGGATGGTGACGAAGGCCTCGAAGGCCGCCTTGTAGTTGAACCACTCGTCCTCGTACACCTCGTACGGGCCGATCGTCGGCTCTATCGCGGCGTCGAGCTCCATCCACGCCACGTCGCTCTCGTAGTATTCGTTCGACGCGAAGGCGTCCGCGCGGGTCCGCAGGTAGCGCGCCAGCGTCGGCTCGGCGGTCAAATCGGCCGCGGCCCGCAGGTGTTCGGCGGCCACGGCGAGCGGTCCCTGGTACTCCAGGCTGTAGGGCACTGCCCGCAGTCCGCCGTCCGGATCCCGGCGGATGACGGTGAAGAAGCCGGTGGCGGTCGCCCGCTCCTCTGCGGACAGTCCATCGATCCATGCCGCGACCTCGTCGCGCGTGGCGTCGGGTGGATAATAGGCGGCGCCTTCCGGCTTGGGAGGGACCCCGGGTACGAACGCCCGGTTCTCCTCGACGCGGGACCAGGGTCCCTTGTTCACGAGAAAGAAGGCGAGCTGCGCGCGACGGGCCGGACCTCGATCACCCTGGAGCGCGAGCAGCAGGGAGGGGTTGCCGGGCCAGACCTGCTCCAGGAACAGGGCATCCATGACGCGGGCCGCGTCGATGGTCCGCGCGAGCGCCGCGCGTTCCGACCGCGGCAACGAGGAGATGTCGGCGCCGATGTCGACCGGGGCGAACAGAGGCGTCATGGTGGTTCCGAACTGCCGGCCCTGCGCGGAGCTGATGGCGGCGAACAGGACGGCGAGGCTGACAGCGACGAGGGCGGCTCTGATCATCTCCCCCGACCTCCTACAATTAGTGTAGACGAGCCTGATGACCGAAGAGACGCAGCTTGCCGTCATCGGTGCCGGTCCGGGCGGCTACACCGCGGCCTTTCTTGCGGCCGACCTCGGACTGCGCGTCACCCTGATCGACGAGGCCCCGCGGCCCGGCGGCGTCTGCCTCTACCGCGGCTGCATGCCGTCGAAGGCGCTGCTGCACGCCGCGAGGGTGGTGACCGACGCGCGCGCCGCAGCCGCCTGGGGCGTGTCGTTCGGCGACCCGACCATCGACGTCGCCCGACTTCGGGCCTGGAAGGACGACGTGGTCGCGAAGCTGACCGGCGGGCTGGCCTTGCTGTCGAGGCAACGGAAGGTCGCCTTCGTGCAGGGCCGCGCATCGTTCGAGGACGCGCACGCGCTGCGCGTCGCTCCGACCGGCGAGGATGCGGCGGACGGCGTCCGGACGATTGCGTTCGAACACGCCATCGTGGCGACCGGCTCGCGCCCCACCCGTCCGGCGGCGCTGGCCCTCGACGATCCCCGGGTGCTCGACTCGACGCGCGCGCTCGATCTCGATGGTGTTCCGGGGTCGCTGCTGGTGGTCGGGGGCGGCTACATCGGACTCGAGCTCGGGACCGTCTACGCGGCCCTCGGATCGGCCGTCACGATCGTCGAGTTGACCGACAGCCTGCTGCCGGGTGCGGACCCGGATCTCGTGCGGGTGCTGGCGCGGCGGATCGCCGGCACCGTCCACGCGGTGCACCTGAAGACGGCCGTGAACGGGCTGGCCGCCTGCCCTGACGGGATCGAAGTGATGCTCGAACCGGCCGGCGCCGCCGTGCGGACGGAGCGGTTCGACCAGGTGCTGGTGGCGGTCGGTCGGTCGCCGAATTCGGAAGTGCCCGGTCTCGTCGAGCGGACGCGGGCGGAGCTCGACGCCCGCGGGTTCATCCGGGTGGATGCGCAGCGGCGCACCGCCGAGCAGTCGATCTTCGCCATCGGCGACGTCGCGGGAGAACCGATGCTCGCGCACAAGGCCTTCGCCGAGGCCCGCGTCGCGGTCGACACGATTGCGGGCAACGCGGCCTCGTTCGCCCCGCGGGCGGTGCCGGCGGTCGTCTTCACCGATCCGGAGGTGGCGTGGTGCGGGCTGACCGAAGCCGCCGCCGCGGCGTCCGGCCGCGCGGTGACGGTGGCCCGCTTTCCCTGGGGCGCCTCGGGGCGGGCGCTCACTCTGGACCGGCCCGATGGCGCGACCAAGCTGGTGCTCGATCCCGAGTCGGGCCGGGTGCTCGGGGTGGGACTGGTCGGCGCCGGGGCAGGAGAGCTGATCGCGGAAGGCGTGGTCGCCGTGGAGAAGGGCCTGACCGCGGCCGACCTCGCCGGCGCCATTCATCCCCACCCGACCGTGTCGGAGACCTTCGCCGAAGCCGCCGAGGTCTTCTTCGGACGCAGCACGCACGTCTACCGTCCGAAGCGGCGTTGACTCCCTTTCCCGCTCTCCACCCGCAGAGTCGCGCTACGAGGCGCAGCGGTCGAACGCTTCGGCCTGCTCGTGCGCGTGGTAGGAGCTTCGCACCAGCGGTCCCGACTCCACGTGCCCGAATCCGAGGCCGAGCGCCTGCGACTTGAGGTCGGCGAACTCGTCGGGGTGGTAGTAGCGGGCCACGGGCAGGTGCGCAATGGACGGCCGCAGGTACTGGCCGATGGTGAGGATGTCGCAGCCCGCGCCCCGCAGGTCCCGCAGCGCCGTCAGAACCTCGCCGCGCGATTCGCCGAGGCCCACCATGATCCCGGACTTGGTCGGTGTGTCGGGGCGGTGACGGCGGGCATGCTCGAGCAGTCGCAATGCCAGCCGGTAGCGCCCGCCGGGCCGGGCGCTGCGGTAGAGCCGCTCGACGGTTTCCAGGTTGTGGTTGAGCACGTCCGGGCCCGCGTCGAGCACCCACTCGAGATCGCGGGCGCGGCCCGAGAAATCGGGAATGAGCACTTCTATGCGGCAGTCCGGCTTCCGCCGCCGGATCGCGCGGATGGAATCGGCGAACACCGCGGCGCCGCCGTCGGGCAGATCGTCGCGGTCGACCGACGTGACGACCACGTACTCGAGGTCGAGGGCCGCCACGGCCTCGGCCAGACGCTCGGGCTCGGTCCGGTCCACGGCGCCGGGCGTGCCGTGGACCACGTTGCAGTAGCCGCAGGATCGCGTGCAGACGCTGCCGAGGATCATGAACGTCGCCGTGCCGTGCTGCCAGCACTCGCCGATGTTCGGACAGCTCGCCTCCCGGCACACCGTGTTCAGGGAGAGACCGCGCGTCAACCGCTCGAGCCGCAGGTAGCCGGGGCTGCCGGGCGCCTTGACGCGGAGCCAGGGAGGCTTGGGGCCGCGCGGCGATTCTGCGAACCGTGGTGGGCGTCCGCGTACGAGCGTGACGGGAACAGGCTCTGCCATGCCGAATCCGATGGTACCGCGGGTCCGTCGGCAGCGTCCACCGCGGGCGCCGGGGCCCGCCCATGGTCGCCCCGCTTCGCCTTGATCCCAGGCGGGCCAGCCTGTATTCTGTGAGCGGGAAACTGGTTGGCGTAGTTCGGAGGAAATGAATGGCCTATTCGATCTGTGAGCCGTGTGTCGGGACGAAGGACACTGCCTGCGTCGACGTGTGTCCGGTCGATTGCATCCACCCGCGCAAGGACGAGGAAGAGTTCGAAGCCGAGACGATGCTCTACATTCACCCGGACGAGTGCATCGACTGCGGCGCGTGCGTGCCCGCGTGCCCCGTGGAGGCGATCTTCGCCAACGACGAGGTGCCGGACGAGTGGGAGAGCTTCATCGAAACCAACGCCCAGTGGTACGAGGGCAAGTAGCGGTCGTCCATGGCCGCCGGCCGGTTTGCGGCCGGCAGCGGAATCCATCCAGATGGGTCTCATCGATCATCGCTTCGAAGACAACTTCATCACGACCAATCTCGATCGCGTCCTGAACTGGGCGCGGCAGTCCTCGCTCTGGCCGATGGGGTTCGGCCTCGCCTGCTGCGCGATCGAGATGATCGCCACGTCGACGTCGCGCTACGACATCGCCCGGTTCGGCGCCGAGGTGTTTCGCGCATCGCCGCGCCAGTCGGACCTGATGATCGTGGCGGGTACCGTCACGAAGAAGATGGCGCCCGTGCTGCGGCGGCTGTACGACCAGATGCCGGAGCCGAAGTGGGTCATCTCGATGGGTAGCTGCTCGAACGCGGGCGGTCCGTTTCCGACCTACAGCGTGCTGCAGGGCGTCGACAAGATCGTGCCGGTCGACGTCTACGTCTCCGGCTGTCCGCCCCGTCCGGAAGCGCTCCTCTACGGATTGATGCGGCTGCAGGACAAGATTCGCAAGGAGAACACGATCCTCCGCAAGGAGCGGGTGATCATGGCGGGGCAGACCGAGCCTGTCATCGTCGAGGATCGGGGGTAGGTGGACGTGCTGTTCCTGGCCAAGTTCTTTCGGACGGTGTTCCTGGTGGACCTGCTCAAGGGACTCTGGGTCACGCTCAAGTACACCCCGCAGCCGGCGTTCACGTTTCAGTATCCGGAGGAGCGCCGGCCGGTGGCGCCCCGGTTCAGGGGGGTGCTGCGCCTGCAGGTGGAGCCCGAGACCGGCGCCCAGACCTGCATCGTGTGCGATCAGTGCGCCAAGGTCTGCCCGGACGAGCTGATCAATCTGGGTGGGCACCGGGAGCCGGGACACAAGATCAAGGTGCTCGACTTCTTCGACTTCAACCTGTCGCGCTGCTCCTTCTGTGGCCTCTGCGCGGAGGTATGCCCGACCAAGCCGGTGAAGGCGCTCATCATGAGCGAGGACTACGAGCTGGGCACCTACAGCCGGAACGCCCAGATCCTGCGCGTCGACGAGATGTACGACGGCGTTCCCATCGAGCACTACACCCGGTAGTCCCACCGGCGACGGTTTCTCGATCCCCGAATCCCCGGACTCGGCAAGAGCGCCGGAACGCGGTCCTCATGACGCCGATCTTGTCTTGATCGGGGCGATGAGGCATAGTTGCATTCGCTGGTCCGAGCCGCGGGGCGGATGCAGGCGGCGCGGGGCGGTTCTTGTGCGGGAGGAGCTGATGCGGGTCCGAGGAATCATCGTTGCACTGACCTTCTGCGTAGCGGCGCCCATCCTCATCGGCGCCGAGTCGACCACCGACTCCGCGCGCAGCGAGGTGCGCCTCCAGCTTGCCGAACTGCTCTATGGAGATCAGCGCTACTGGGAGGCGCTGTCCGCCTACGAGAACGCGAAACAGGGGGCTCGGAACGATCAGCTCCTGCGTGCGTCGAGCGGGCTGCTCAGGTCGCTGTTGCACATCGCCGAGTTCTCCCGTGCGCAGCAGGAGGCCGACTTCCTCTACAGCCTCGACCCCGTCGAGCCGGAGTACCGGGCGCTGTACGCCGACGCATTGTGGGCGTTCGGTCTGTTCGAGGAAGCCGAGCAGGTGTACCAGGAGGTTCTCGCGAGGAGCCCGGACAGCGCCATGGCCCGCCATGGGCTCGGCCGCAGCCTCGCGGCGCGAGGCCGGCTGGAGGAAGGGCTCGTCGAGCTGCAGGCGGCCGTAGCCCGGGACCCGCGCGGCGAGTTCTACCATTCCATCGGGTCGGTCCATCGCCGCATGCAGCGTTACGATCTGGCGGCCGACGCGTTCGAGTCGTACGTCGAAGACCTGGTCGGCACGCGGATGGATCAGAAGATCGAATGGGCCCGATCCGAGATCCGCTTCCTGCGGTCGTTCGGTGAACGCATTCCCGTCTACGTGTCGCCGGAAGGGTTGGACACGGCCCACACCATTCCGTTCCGACTCGAGCGCGACAAGGTAATCGTTCGCGGGCGCGTGAACGGTGACGAGATCGATCTCGTCGTGGACACCGGCGCCGAGCAGATGGTGCTGTCGCAGGAGACGGCGCAGCGCGTCGGCGTCCGTCCGATCACGAACACCCTGAGCGCCGGCGTCGGCCGGGTCGGCATGCGCGGGCTCGAGCTGGGGCGGGCGGATACGCTCGAGATCGGCACGCTGCGCGTGGAGAACGTTCCCGCGCTCATCAAGAACCCGCCGCTGACCGGCCTGCCCGCAACCCGCAGCGAGAACAGCTTCTCGCCCCTTGCGCTGGGGATGTCGGCCATCGTCGACTACCAGCATCATCGCATGGTGGTGGCTCGCGAGCTGCCGCCCGGGCCGCCCGCGGACGTCGAGCTCCCGATGCGCTTCCATCGTCTGGCGCTGGTGCGGGGTGTATTGAACGGATCGGTCCAGAAGAGCTTCATCGTCGATACCGGCGGCGAGGTCATCTCTATCAGCTTGAGCACGGCCAACGCCCTCGGGATGGTGCCGGTTCGCCACATCCCGTTGCGCGTCTACGGCACCTCGGGCTGGGACGACGACGCGTTTCTGCTGCCCGGCGTCAACCTCGGATTCGACCGCATCCGGTTCGACAACCTCGCTGTCGTCGTTCTCAATCTGCACCGCCCGAGCGCCCTGCTCGGGTTCCACATCGGCGGCATCATCGGCCACATGTTCCTGGGCGACTACCGCGTGGCCCTCGACCTGCAGGACAGCGTTCTCCGACTCTCCGAGATCTAGCGCCCCTTAGAAGTCGTAGCCTATCCAGATCGACATGCGCACCTTGCGGAAGTAGTCACTGCCGCGCAGGAAGCCGGCGAACTGCGCCTCGGTCGCGAAAACCGTGTCTTCCCACTCCCGATTGAAGAGCGTCGGCCATGTCCAGTCGATGTGGACGGGGAAACCGATGGCGAACGTCGTGAGACCGAAGCCGTACGAGGCGCGTGCGTTGTTGAGACGGAACCCCTTGATCGGGACGGGCAGACCGAAGACCGGCTCCGAGGCCTGCCCCTCGACGTTCGCCAGGTAGTTCGCGCGGTAGCCGGTGATCGGTCGCACCCATTCGTCGCCCGTGGACCACAGGTTCCAGGGCTGACCGGCAATGGCCGCCGCGCCGATGTTGAAGAAGAAGGTGCCCCGGATGCCGCCCAGGATGCCGATGGGCGTCGCCATCGCCTCGACGAGGGGAAAGCGCAGCTCGACGTTGCCGAAGAACGCCTTGTGGCCGAGGAAGTGCAGGTAGTCGTAGCCGCGCATCTCGGACTGGCCGCCGAAGAAGATGAAGTCGGGGAAGTCGCCCCAACTGTTGAACGCGCGCCCGCGAAACGCCAGGACCCCGTTCTCGGCGACCCGCAGGTAGTAGCGGGCATCGAGATCGACGGTCTGGCGCGACAGAAACCCGCCGAACCCGGGCGCGTACTCGTAGCCGGCCATCACCGTGTTGCCGGCGACCGGGCCGTACTCCCGGAAGACGGTCGTCTCCTGGAAGAAGCGGGTGCCGAACGGCATGAACGAGCCGTCGCGGAAGAGCGTGGTTCCGAACTGTTGTTGTTGAAACGCGTCCGACTGCGCCTGCAGCGCCTCGTTGGCGAACGTCTCGTTGAAGTTGTAGACGCCCGCGGAGAACTCGACCCGCCGGAAGCGGTCGAGCGGATAGATGCCGATGGCGCTGCCGCCGTTCGACCGCCGCGTGGCGATGGCGTCGTCGCGGCTCAGGAAAGCCAGGCTGGGAGCGAAGTACGCCCCGAGACCGTAGAAATACTGCTCGGACGAGATGCCCTGCAGGGCGTACTGCAGCCGGCCGGCCAGGTTCACGTATGACGCACCGTAGGTGCGGTAGGTCTGGATGGAGTAGGCCTGGATGTTGAACACCTGGTCGCCGAGCACGTCGGCAAAGCTGATCATCGTGCCGCCGAGCACGTCGCCGCTATTGGTCAGGCCGACGCCGAAGTTCGGCCGGCCCTGCATGTACATGTTCTCGAACCGGCCCTTGCGCCGCGAGTTGGCGGGATTCAGGGTGTGGGTCAGCGGCGCCTGGAAGTCGATCAGCGGGCCCGGCCCGCCGAAATCGGTGGCGTCGGCCGTATAGAGCGGCTCGTCGTACTCGATGGTGTACAGCCCGTACTCCGCCCTGAAATAGGTGATGAACCCGATGCGTGGCAGGTCGGATTCTTCATCCGGCGAGAGGACGACCGGATTGACCACGCCGGTCGCATTGTCCGTGAGCTGGTGCAGCGCGCCGTTCTCGAGATCGAGTGTCCAGAGATTGAAGATCTCGCCGTCGCGGGCCGTCTCCGGGTCGATCGGCTGCGTCGGATCGACCGCGGTCGAGGCGAACACGATGGTACGCTCGTCGATGAACTGCCCGCCGGCTTCGTCATGCGTTCCGAAGGTCAGTTGCCGGCGCTGTCCGGTCTCCCGATCGAGCCGGAACAGCTTGTTGTTGCCGCTGACGCGCGCCAGATAGACCACCGAGCGGCCGTCCGGCGAGTAGAACGGCGCGTAGTCGGCCAGCGCGCTGTTCGTCAGGTTGGTGATCTCCTCGGTCTCCAGGTCGATCTCGTAGATGTCGCCCACGGCGCGGTTCAGCGCGGCGAAGACCACCGAGCGGCCGTCCGGCGAGAAGTCGGGCGATTCCGGCTCGTCGACCACCTCGAGATCGATCAGCCGCTCGATCTCGCGCGTGACGATGTTCTGGACAGCGAGCGCCTTGCCCTTGCCGTGGCGCACGATGTACGCGATTCGGTCGCCGTCCGGCGACCACGACATCCAGGGCACGGTGTTCCAGCGGGGAGTCTGGGCGATGTAGTCGAACCCGAACTCCTGGTCGAATCCCTCCGTCAGGTTCAGGATGACCTCACCCGTCCGGGACGACAGCAGCACGATGTCGGCCTCCCGGTCCTTCCGGTTGACCGCAATCGCCGCGATCACCTCGCCCGAGGGAGACGCCTCGAGCGAGTAGACCACCGGATAGCGGCTCCGCAGGGGATCGGGAGCGAGATTGCGCCCGTAGTCGGTCGGGCGCTCCTTGTCGCGAAACGCCTCGAACCGGTCGTCGAGATAGGACTTGAACGCGTCGTCCCATTCCTCCGCCTCGAGGTCGAACGCTTCCTCGTAGGGGTCCTCGCCGCCGCCGATCGCATTGCGCCGGAGCGCGAAGAGGAACTGCCGGATCCCTTCGAGTCCCCAGCGCTCGTCGATGAACTCGAAGACGGCGTGGCCCAGGTTGTAGACCACGCGTCCGCTCGCGAAGCCGCCGTAGCCCTGGAACTCCGTCATGGACGGCACGATGTCGGCGACCGCCACGTCCCGGACCTGCATCAGGTCGAGCGGACGCCAGACGCCGGCCATGAACTCGGCGAGTCCTTCGTCGACCCACAGCGGGACCGTCTGCCGGATCATGGACCGCGGGATGATGTCGAACTCGAAGATGTGGGTCAGCTCGTGCGTGATGAGGCGGTAGAGTCCGTCGGGCGGCTCGTCGATGGGCAGCGCGATGCGGTTGCGGTAGGGCTCGGCGAACGCCCCGACCCCTTCCGGGCTGGCGCCGGGGAAGATGTTCTGCTGCTCGAACTCGCTGTGCGTCTTGAAGACCACGAGGGGGACGCTGAACGCCAGATCGTGACGCAGGTCGGCGCTGAGCTGCTGGTACGCGCTCTCGGCGTAGGCGGCCACGCGCTCGAGGTGCTCCTCGAGCTCCGGGTAGTAGTAGATGTCGAAGTGGTCCGTCGTATAGATGTGCCAGTCGAACTTGTCCCACTTGACGCGGTTCTTGCCGTAGTACGGCGCAAACTGCTGAGCGGCGGCCGGCGCGGCGATCGCCGCGATGAGCAGCGCGACCAGCGCGGTCATCCACCGTCGGGATTGGCGTTCGGGGTGGTTGCGGATCATGTGAACCTCACGGCGGCCGGCGGGCCGGGTGGCTTGGCCGATGGACAGCACCTTCAGCCATCTTATCCCCTGGTCCGGCCGCCGGCAATTGCAGGAATCTTCGGAAGCAAGGCGCGTGCCGCTCTTGCGCGCGGGGGGGCGGACGAGACTGTCGCCTGCCGGTGACGCCGGCGCACTCGCAGGGGGACACTGCGCGCGGAAGCGGGTTCGCCGGGTCCCTTGAGATTCACCCGTCGCAGGCGTTAATCTGGAGGTGGGCGACGGGTGGCGCCGTCGCTTACCCGCCCGTGAAGGCCGGACGCGGTCCCGGGACGGGCAGGGCGCCGATTCAGCAGGAGAGGATATGACAGCCAGGCGGTGGATCGTAGCAATCGGTGCGGCGTTCGCCCTCGCGTTCCTGACGCTGCCGGCGGTGCGCAGCGCCCCGTTGCTCTCGTTTGCGCCCTTCGAGCGCGGCACGACCCAGGAGGGACGCTGCGACGCCGACGCCAAGCCCGCGCCGCTCGACTTCACGCTACGCGACATCGACGGCAACGCGGTGAACCTGGCGGAGCTCAAGGGCAATGTCATACTCTTGAACTTCTGGGCCACCTGGTGCGGTCCCTGCAAGATCGAGATTCCCTGGTTCGTCGAGTTCCAGCGCCGGTACAGGGACGACGGGCTCGTCGTGCTCGGACTCTCCGTGGACGACACTCCCGAGCAGATCAGGCCCTTCGCCGCCCAGTTCCAGGTCAACTACCCGATGCTGGTGGGGCTCGGGCGGGAGGATTTTCACCAGGAAGCGTACGGGCCGATCTGGGGCTTGCCGGTCACTTTTTTCATCGATCGGGACGGTACCCTGTGCCGTACGCACATGGGCATCGCCACGCGCGAAGCGTTTCAGCGAGACATCGAGGCGTTGCTGTAGCGGACGGCCGACGGCGCGGCGTGCCGGACGCGGTTCCGGCCGGGAATTCCGCGCGGCTGTAGTATCATTCCGTATGCTCAAAGGATTCGAGCACGCTCGGCTTGCGTGCGGGTGCCGTGTCAGCTTTCGTGATGGTGTCGAGGGCAGTCCGGTGACCGTGGTGATCGACCGCAAGGGGCCGGCGTGCCGGGTCCCCGTCCACGTGGGCGGTTTGCCGGTCTACGACCACCGCGAAGCGCTCCGCCCGCCGACCAGGCTGATTCCGCCCATCGAGGGCGACTACGAAGAGGAAGGTTAGGCGAGTCGCCGCGGAGCGCCTGCCGTTGAGCCCGATGTCGCAGCTCTCCTCCGAGTTCGAGTTCGGTTGTCCTTGTTGCGGCGCGATTCTGGTGGTCGACGCCAAGCTGCGGCGTCTGATCTCGCATCGCCAGCCCCCGCGCGAGGACGTACCGGAACTCGGTGACGCGCAGCGCATTCTGGCCGCCGCCGCCGCGCGCCGGGAGGCGATCTTCGAACGCTCGGTCGCCGATGAGAAAGGGCGTAGCGATGCGCTGTCGAAGCGCTTCGACGAGGCGCTGAAGCAGGCGCGCGCCGAGCCGGTCTCCCGGCCGGCGCGAGATTTCGACCTCGACTAGAGCCTGGCCGCAGAACGCAGCGGCGCGAAGTCTGTCGCGCCCGAAGGAGCGCCCGCGGCCGGCCGGCCCTTCCCCGAATGCCTCGCTACCGGGTCGGTACCTCCGGCTACAACTACCCCGAGTGGAAGGGCTCCTTCTACCCGGAGAAGTTTCCGCAGAAAAAGATGCTCCCGTACTACGCGGAGCGGCTGGACACGGTCGAGATCAACTACACGTTCTATCGCCTGCCGACCCAGCGGCTACTCGCGGGCTGGTCGGCCGTGACGCCGGCCGGCTTCCGCTTTACGCTCAAGGCGCCGCGCCGCATCACGCACGAGGCGCGGTTGGCCGACTGCGCCGAGATCACGCGCGCATTCTGCGGCGCCGCGGCGACCCTCGGCGACAAGCGCGGGGCGCTGCTGTTCCAGCTTCCCCCGTGGTTCCGCAAGAACGTCGACGTGCTCGCGCGATTCCTCGACACTCTGCCGCCGGACGCCCGCGCGGCCTTCGAGTTCAGGCACGCCTCGTGGCACGACCCGGCGGTCACGGAGCTTCTGGCCGCGCACGGGGCGGCGCTGTGCATCGCCGACAGTGAGCGACTGCGGACGCCGATTCACGTGACCGCCCGGCACGGCTATTTCAGGCTGCGTGACCAGGGGTACGGCGACGCCGACCTCGCCCGGTGGGCCGAGACGATCACCGGCAGCACCGGTGATTGTCAAGAGGTCTACGTCTACTTCAAGCACGAGGAGCGCGGGGCGGGACCCGACTTCGCGAAGCGTCTGCTCGAACGCCTGGCTCCGGGCTGAGCGCGGGTGCGAGACCCGGCGTCAGCGGAGATGGCGGCGCGCGAAGTCGATCGCCGTCCGTTCGGCCCAGTACCCGTCGAAGCCGGGGGTCGGATCCGCGTAGTAGCCGCAGTGCCCGCCGTGGCGCGTGATGGCAGTGGTGAGGTTCGGATTCGCGGCCGCCGCCGGGTCCCGAAACTGCTCGGGAGGCACGAAGGGGTCGTCCTCGGCGCTGATGATCAGCGTCGGCGCCGCGATGCGGTCGACGACCCGCAGGCTGCTGGCCCGGTGGTAGTAGTCCGCGGCGTCCCGGAACCCGTGGTGCGGCGCCGTGAACGCATCGTCGAACTCGCGGACGGTGCGGATTCGGTCGAGCGCGCCGAGGTTGAACGCGCCGGGCAGGACGTTCGCCTTTCGCCGCATGCGGCGCTTCAGGTTGCGCACGAAGTTCCACTGATAGATGGCGTTCGGCCGTCGCTCGAGCGCGTCCACGCACCGTCCCAGATCCATGGTCGGCGAGATGGCGCAGACCGCGCGCAGGGCGGGCGGGGGCGCCGTGCCGGCCAGCCGCAGCCCGAGGTTGCCGCCCAGGGAGTACCCCACCACGGCGATGGCCGGCAGGCGGTCCACCTCGGTCAGCTCGCGAATGACCGCGGCGGGATCGGACGAGAGTCCGGAGTGGTAGAGGCCTTGCGACAGATGCTCGGTATCCCCGCAGTTGCGCTGGTTGAGCAGCACCACGTTGAGGCCGGCGGTGAACGCCTTGTCCGCCAGCCCGCGCATGTAGTGCGCGTTGCTCGAGCCCTCGAGACCGTGCAGCGCCAGCAGCGTGGGCCGCGCCGACGGCGACCGCTGCCAGTGACAGTGCGCCAGCACGCGTGCGTCCGGGGCGACGTCGAAGTAGCGCCGCACCGGCGCCGGCAACCGCGGAAAGTGCCGCGGTCTGGCCCACGTGTAGAGGGTCATCCTGTGCCCGCCGTCGAGACCGCGGGCCGGTAGGAACGCACGAGGGATATCCACGTTCATGCGCGCCGGTTCAATCCCCGTCGCTCCGGGAATCGCGCCGCGCCATCCGGGCGTCGTCGCGCAGATCGTACACCGCGAACCGATCGTTCCGGTGCACCAGCGGCAGGTCGATGGCGTGCTCCGTGATGAGGTAATCGAGGTCGTGGCGTTTGGCGAGCCAGCGCGCATGGGCCGCCTCGAGCGCTGCGAAGTCGCCGAGCTCGGCGATGCGGCTGCTGATGCGTGCGGCGATGGCTCTCGAATATATGGCGATGCCGATGTCCTTGACCGATTCGAGGTAGACATCGCGACTGGCGGCCGCCCGGACGCTCGATCCGTAGCGCCAGGCGTGCCCCGGATCGGTCAGGAAGTTGGTGCCCACGGGGCGTTCGCCGGCCCATCGCATCACGTCGGTCCACTCCGACGCCGGCAGGTCGATCTCGATCAGCGGGTGGTCGGCGCGTTCGACGAACGTCACGTAGCCTCCGCGCGCCAGGGACGCGAGAACGATCAGGACGATGGCGGCGCGGCGCACGCGCGGCTGGAGCAGACGGGCGGCCGTCGACCGGAGGAGCCCGTGCCCGCGAACTGCCAGGGGGCTCTCGACCACGAGCCACGCCGCGTAGGCGATGGCAACGACGTCGAGCAGCCAGAAGATCCGGCTGAACTGCAACTGGACGACGAGCGCCACGCCGATGGAGGCCAGCGGAACCGAGACGAGAAAGAGCGCCAGAAGCACCAGGCAGCCGGCGACGATTCCCGTCTCCCGACGGGTGGCCACGCCGAGCGACAGGCGATAGTCGTAGACGGCGGCGATGATCGCCGTCAGGCCCAGGTTGGCGAACCAGGTCATCATCGGCCACTGCGTCGCCAGCAGATAGTCCTTGGATTCCAGCAGCGTGCTCCAGGCCGGGCTCATCACGTCGAGTTGCTCGCGGAACCCGCCGACCAGGAGCACGACGGTCACCGGCAGCAGCGCGGCGACCACGATGAGGATCGGCCGGCGGGCCGCGGGGTCGGCCACCAGGCCGGCCACGCCGACCAGCATCACGAACCACAGCGCGGTCGTCGGATGGAACAGGCAGGCGCCGGCGACGGCCGCCACTGCGCCGACCATGTGGCCGCGAAGGAAGAGGCCCACCGCCAGCAGCCCGACGGCGAAGCCGAGTTGCCGGGGATGCAGGAACGCCTCGATCGAGTTGACGGCCGTGTCCGGAATCCGATGGCGCAGCGTCAGAGCCGCGGCGAGCGCGGCAACGCCCCACCAGGTCCGATACAGCGAACGTCCCAGGACCACGCACGCGGCGTAGAGCAGAGCCAGCCCCGCCAGGTAGGCGGCGAAGAATGCGACCGGCAGACTCTGGCCGCTCAGCCTGACGAGGGGCGCGAACCAGTCGTCGAATGCGAGCAACCGGTTCTGGACGGCGAGCAGCGCCGCATCGTGCGGAAAGAGGCCCGGCTCGAGGTTCTGCAGGACGATGGGAATGTAGAAGGCCTGGTCGGAAACGCCATAGCGGTAGCCGCCCACGTTGAGCAGCGCCAGCAGGCAGAAGGCCGGAGCACCCAGGGAGAGAGCGACGCGGCGGACAGTGGTCGGTTGCATGTCTCGATGGTCGGCGAGGGGACATAGGGCTTATCGACACGACACGAAGTTTCGTGCAGGGACGAATTTTGCCGAATCCCGTCGCGCGGCCGGGCGGCGTTCGTTGCCGGGCGGGCTCCGGCGGGGTGTGTGGCATAATGCGCCGCGTGCGGCTGCGGGAAGTCAATGTCGGGTGCTTCGGCGGCGGAACCGGGCTGCCCAGCCTGCTCGGCGGCCTCAAGCAGAACCCGTGGCTGCGGGTGAACGCCGTCGTCACGATGTTCGACAGCGGCGGCAGCTCGGGTCAGCTTCGCGACGAGCTCGGCGTGCTGCCTCCCGGCGACGTGCTGAAGTGCGCGCTCGCGCTCGCCAGGAACGAGGGCGAAGCCCGGCGCCTGCTTCTCTCGCGCCTGCCGGCCCTGGAGAACGGCCGGCTTCGCGGGCATACCGGCGGCAACCTGCTCCTCTCGATGATGGAGCAGTACAGCGGCGATTTTCTCGCCGCCGTGGACGGCTTGCGGACGCTGCTCGACTGCAACGGCCGCGTCCTGCCGGTCAGCGTGGAGCAGTCGACCCTCTACGCGGAGTACGAGGACGGCTCGCGCGCGGTCAGCGAGGTCGGCGTGGACCGCGAGCAGACCGATGGGCGGCGAATCAGGCGGATCTGGCTCGATCCGGAGCCGAACGTGCACGGAGCAGCTTCGGAGGCCATCCGCGGGTTCGACGCCGTGGTGATCGGGCCGGGAAGCTTCTACACCAGCCTGATGCCGATCCTCCTGGTCCGGGGCGTGGCGGAAGCGGTTCGCGCGACCGCGGGGCCCATCGTGCTCGTCACGAACATCCTGACCGAGGGACGGGGAATGCACGGTTTCTCGGTGGGCGAGGCGGTGCGCCGCGTCGGAGACGCGATCGGCCGGCCCGTGGACGTCGCCATCGCCAACAACGCCACACCGCCGCCGGACGTGCTCGCCCGGTACGCGAAGGAGCACAAGGAGCTGCTGCCCGTCGGCGACATTCCCGCGGCGTGCGAGCTGGTCACCGGTCACTTCTCCCAGCGCCAGATCGCCCGTCATTCGCGCCGGCGCCTCGCCTACGCCGTCTGGAGCGTCCTGGCGCAACGGCTCCTGCAATAGCCGTCAACCCCGGCGGGCGAGGATCTTCCTCGCGGCCCGCTCGATGACCTCACGGGTCAGGGCGGCGGCGCGGCCGTTGCCGGCGGCCGTTGCCGGACGGCCGGTGATCCAGAGCTCCGGCATGTCCGCGGCCAGGATGTCGTCGAAGTCTCCCTCGCTCTTCACGCTGAGGGGCGCGACCGCCGTGATGTCGATCGGCCCCGACCAGAAGTCGGCGTGCTTGATGAGCAGCCAGTTGCGGCCGCGCTGCCGCGGCGCGGTTCCGGCGCGGTCTCGGGTGCGCACCAGCGCCCAGGAGCCCTTGAGCTTGTAGCCGTCGAGCGAGAACTTCAGGTCGCCCTTCTCCAGGGCGGCGCCCACGTCGTCGACCTCCGGCTTCCAGGCGCCGTGGTCCCACAGCATCACGATGCCGGCCCCGTAGCCCTCCGGGATGACGCCCTCGAAGCTTCCGTACTCGTACGGATGGTCCTCGGTCCGCACCGCCATCCGCTTGTCGGCCGGTTGCAGCGACGGACCCTTGGGTACGGCCCACGAGAGCAGGACGCCGTCGTGCTCGAGCCGCAGGTCGTAGTGGAGATGGCTGGCGAGGTGTTTCTGGACGCAGAAGTAGCCGTCCGGACCGTTCGCGGTCGCCTGCCGCCGTCGGTTCCGGCGGGCCGCGGCGCCCTCCGGTTCCGGCGTCCGACTGAAGTCCCGCTTGCGCCGGTATTCGTCGAGCGCCATCGACCGCTCATTATGATCCACAATGGCCGGCATGCTGACGGCGGTCATCGTCTACATGTCGGTGCTGGTGCTGGTCGGCGCCTGGCGCAGTCGCCGCGTCCGGACCGGCGACGATTTCCTGGTCGCCGGGCGGCGGCTGCCGGCGCGCGTGCTCGTCTTCACGCTGCTCGCCACCTGGATCGGCTCCGGCAGTCTGTTCGGCGGGGCCGGGCTGGGCTATCGTTCCGGCTTCTCCGCGCTGTGGCAGTCGGCCGGCGCGTGGGTGGGCATCGCCCTCGTCTATTTCATCGCCCCGCGCGTGCGCCGCATCGCGCAGTACACGGTGCCCGACATCCTCGAGCTGCGCTACGGGCCGGCCGCGCGCGTGCTCGGGACGCTGACCACCGTGCTGGCCTACGCCACCATCGCGGCGTACCAGTTCCGCGGCGGCGGTCGCCTGCTGGCTCTGGTGGCCGGGGTCGATCCGGATACCGGCGCCCTGATCACGGCCGTGTTCTGCATCCTCTTCACGTCGCTCGCCGGCATGCTGTCGATCGCCTACCTGGACGTCGGCAACGGCCTGGTGATGACCGTTGCGGTGATGTTCGGCGTCGCGTTCCTGATCGGCGACGCGGGAGGCCTCTCGGCTTCGCTCGCGGCCCTGGAGCCGCACCAGGTGTCGCTGTTCGGGGACATGGGCGCGCAGGCGGCGTTCGCTCTGTTTCTGCCGACGATGTTCCTGCTGCTCGGCGAAGCCAACATGTACCAGAAGTTCTTTTCGGCGCGGGACGAGCGCGCGGCGCGCCTGGCCGTCGTCGGCTGGATCGCCGGCACGATCGTCGTCGAGACCCTGATCGATTCGATCGGCATCTTCGGCAGCCTGTCCCTCGGCGGACTCGGTGTGGCGGAATCGGAGGAGATAGTCATCCGCGTCGCCACCGACGCGCTGCCGCCGGTGCTCGGCGTGCTGTTGGTCTGCGGCGCCGCGGCGATCGTCGTCTCCACCGCGAACAGCTTCCTGCTGACGCCGTCGACGAACCTGATCCGCGACGTCTATCAGCGCTTCGTCAACCCCGCCGTCACGGATCGGCAGGTGGTGCTCTACACGCGCCTCATCGTGGTCGCGGTCGGCGCTCTCGGTTATGTCGCCGGAAGTTTCTTCCCGACCATTCTCGCGATGGCGCTCTGGGCCTACACGATGTACGGGGCCGGCATCACGCCCGCGCTCCTCGGCGCGCTGCTGTGGAAGCGGGCGACGCGGGCGGGGGGCGTCGCGTCCATCCTGGCCGGCATGCTCACGACGCTCGTCTGGGAGATCGTCGGCCTGGCGCGTGCCGTCGACGGGAATCCGGAGTACCTCTTCGGTTGGCAGACCGCCTACCCGGCGCTCGCTCTGTCCATCGCGACCCTCGTGGTCGTCAGTCTCGCGACCCCGCCTCCCACCGCCGCGGAGGTCGAGTTGCGACCCGCCGGGCCATGAGAGTCGCTCTCGTCGCCACCTACGAGCTGGGCCGCCAGCCGTTCGGCCTTGCGTCGCCTGCGGCCTGGCTGCGCCGCGCGGGGATGGACGTCGCCTGCCTCGACCTGTCGCGCGAGCCGTTCGACGCCGGCGTGGCAGAGGCCGGCCTCGTGGCGTTCCACCTGCCCATGCACACCGCGACGAGGCTCGCGATCCCGGTGATGGAGCGCGTCCGACGACTCAATCCGGGCGCCCGTCTGTGCGCCTACGGCCTCTACGCGCCCCTCAACGGCGAGTTCCTCCGCTCGATCGGTGTCGATCACGTGCTCGGCGGCGAGTTCGAGGCCGATCTGGTCCGCCTGGCAACCGAGGTCTCGACCGGCGGAGCCGGTTTCGTCCCGGCGTCCGGTCTCCCGCGGCTGGAGCTGATGCCGCCCTGGCGCGCGGGGTTGCCGCCGCTCGATCGCTACGCGACGCTGCAGCAGGGCGCGGTCCGGAAGATTGCCGGCTATACGGAGGCGAGCCGTGGCTGCAAGCACGCCTGCCGCCACTGCCCGGTCGTCCCGGTCTACGGCGGCCGATTCCGCGTCGTGAGCCCGGACGTGGTGATCGCCGACGTGGCGGCGCAGGTGGAGCAGGGAGCGGAGCACGTCACGTTCGGCGATCCGGACTTCTTCAACGGCGTCGGGCACGCCATGCGGGTGGTCGAGGGGATTGCACGACGGTTTCCCGGTCTCACCTACGACGTCACGATCAAGGTGGAACACCTGGTCGCCCATGCCGACCTGCTGTCGCGCTTGCGCGAGACCGGCTGCCTCTTCGTCACCAGCGCCGTCGAGTCGTTCGACGACTCGATCCTGCGCCGTCTGGAAAAGGGCCACACGCGCGACGACGTCGCCCGCGCCGCGGCGCTCTGCCGCACGGCCGGACTGACCCTGACGCCGACCTTCGTGGCCTTCACGCCGTGGACCACCCTCGACGGCTACCGCCGGATGCTGGCCGAGATCGAAGCGCTCGATCTGGTCGAGCAGGTCGCCCCGATCCAGCTTGCGCTGCGGCTGCTCGTGACGGCCGGATCCGGGCTGCTCGAGCTGGAGGACCTCCGCGGGTGGATCGGTCCGTTCGATCGCGAGCTCCTGGTCTACCCGTGGCGGCATCCCGATCCCCGCGTCGACCGGATGGCCGACGACGTGACGGCTCTGGTCGGCCGGCGCCTCACTGCTTCCCGGCGCGACGTGTTCAACGCCGTGCTGTCGTGCGCACACGAAGGACGCGTCCCGCCACCTGCGTATTCGAGGGCGGCGAGGCGGAGGGCCGAGGTTTCATACCTGAACGAGCCGTGGTACTGCTGAGTCGAGCCCACGACCGGGCAGGTGGCCCTGGTCTGATACCGGCGTGGATCCTCGCTGCTCTGCCGAGGGCTATAGCCGTGGGCGCTACCGCGGACGGCGTGACGCCGGCTGCGGGCTAGGAGTCTGCGCCGCAGAACGCAGCGCAGCGAAGTGCCGCGGCGCAGGGTCATGGAGTGGG